>USIU01000014.1 GCA_900554745.1 uncultured Leuconostoc sp. | reverse complement strand
ATACCGTGACCGCAGGCATCCACCAACTTCAGCATGACGGTGGCCCTCAAGGTTTTGCCCACGCCATTATGACCACGGATACCAACGAAAAGGCCGTGACCATTCAGGGCACCATTGCCGGAAAACGCGTCACGATGAGCGGCGTCGCAAAAGGTTCCGGTATGATTCATCCCAACATGGCCACCATGCTTGGGTTTATCACCACGGATGCGCACATTACCAGTGACTTATTGCAACAAGCCCTGTCAGAAGATGTCGAGACAAGTTTTAATCAAATCACCATTGATGGCGATACCAGCACCAACGACATGGTCTTAGTCATGGCCAATGGTCAAGCTGGCAATTCGCTAATTGCCCAAGACGACGCGGCTTACGCGCAATTTAAAGCGATGTTACATCACGTCACCACCGCGCTGGCCATCGCCATTGCTAGTGATGGTGAAGGGGCCACAAAACTCATCACCGTCACGGTTTCACACGCCCAATCAGCGACTGCCGCCCGACTCATTGCCAAAAAAGTTGTCGGTTCATCATTGGTCAAAACCGCCATGTTTGGCAAAGACCCCAACTGGGGTCGCATTATTGCCGCCATCGGGGCGGCCGAAACAGCCATCACTCCTGAAACCATTGAGATTCATATCAATGGTTATGCCGTCATGCAAGCCGGTGCCCCAGTGGCCTTTGATCAAGCAGCCCTAGCAGCTGCACTAGAAGACCCACACATCACGATTCAAATCGACCTGAACAACGGTACGGCCACCGGCCAAGCATGGGGATCGGATTTGACGTATGACTATGTGAAAATTAACGCCCTCTACACCACGTAAGCAACACCAAGGAGCGAAACGATGACCCAAAAATACATCATTAAAATTGGCGGTAATGCCGCCCAACAGCTCACCCCCAAGTTTTTTGAGACAATTAAACATTGGCAAAAACAACATATTCAAGTCGCCATTGTCCACGGCGGTGGCGACCAAATTTCTCGTTTGATGACGCAATTTAACGAACCGGTACAAAAATTTAACGGTATTCGCGTCACCACCGCGCAAGGCCTTCATATTACGCAACTCGCACTCCTCGGCCAAGTCCAGCCAGCACTCACCGAGGCCTTTCGGCAACACGGTATCGCCGCCATCGGGCTTAACGCCGGCAGTAATCAACTCTTAACCGGCCATGTGTTAGATCAAGCGCGTTATGGCTATGTCGGCGTGATTCATCAAGTCAACACCCAGCTCATCCAACAACTCTGGCAACAAAATTTAATGCCCATTATTGCCCCATTAGCTATGACGAATGACGGGCAGTGGTTAAACGTCAATGCTGACCACGCCGCCACCGCCATTGCCAAGCAACTCCACGTCGATGCCCTTTATTTACTCACCGATGTTGCCGGCGTCAAAGTGAGCGGTTGTTTACTCCAAGCACTCACCCCAAAAACCGCCCAACAATTAACGGCCGATCATCTCGTCACCGGTGGTATGATCCCAAAAATCAACAGTGCCTTGAGCGCGGTCAAACGCGGCGTGCACCATGTCCATATCACCAACACCGTTACCCAACCTGGCACGGTCGTCACACTTTAACAAGGAGTACCTTATGACCCTCTTTCCGAATTATCATCGCGCACCGGTGACCTTTACCCAAGCGCAAAATGCGACTTGGTTTGACGACCAAGGCCAAGCCTATAGTGACTTAACCAGTGGGATTGGTGTCTACAACATCGGCGCAACCCACCCCAAGGTCGTGGCCGCGCTGACGCAACAGGCCGAAAAAATGTGGCATTTGCCCAATTTATACCAAAATCCGTTACAAGAAGCGGTCGCGCAGCAACTTGGTGGCAATGATTACACGACTTACTTTGCCAACTCCGGTGCCGAAGCTAATGAAGCAGCCATTAAACTGGCCCGTTTAGTCACCGGTAAATCAACGATTATTTCCTTTACCAACTCATTTCACGGCCGGACATATGCGGCCATGTCAGCCACCGGCCAAGACAGTATCCATGCTGGCCTACCGATGTTAACTGGCTTTACCTACGCCAAATTTAACGATATTGCCAGCGTCAAAGCACAGATCACCGACGATACGGCGGCCATTATGTTGGAACTCGTTCAAGGTGAAGGTGGGGTTTTCCCCGCTGACCCAGCGTTTATCACTGAGCTAGTGGCTTTAGCCCAGACAAATGGTATTTTGTTGCTCGTTGATGAAGTTCAGACGGGGATGGGCCGAACTGGCACAAGATTTGCTTTTGAACAGTATTGGTTTACGCCGGATATTTTCACCACCGCCAAAGGGTTGGCTAACGGGATTCCGGTCGGCGCTATGTTAGCGAAAAACGAATTTGCGTCTGCTTTGGCTTATGGCACCCACGGGTCAACGTTTGGTGGCAATCCCTTGGTGATGTCCGCCGCGCAAGCGACCTTGACGGTCTTAGATGACGTATTACCAACCCTGCCAGAAAAAATTGCCTTATTTTGGGCTAAGTTGGCTGAATTTAAAAACTTATCAGTCGTTGATGACGTCCGTGGGCTGGGGATGATGGCTGGTATTGCACTCACGGTGCCTGTCGAACAAGTCGTCGCTGATCTTTTAGCAGCACATATTATTGTTTTATCTGCTGGCCACAATACGTTACGCCTGCTGCCACCGTTGACAATCCCCACCCCACAACTTTTGGAAACGTTGGATAACATTAAAATTCAACTTGATAAAATTTAGTTGTTGACAATTAATTCTCATGTTGTTATACTTAAATAGTTGAGTAAACAACAAATTGCTCCATAGTTCAGCGGTAGAATAACGCACTGTTAATGCGCAGGTCCCTGGTTCGAATCCAGGTGGAGCAGTACACAATCGACTTATATTAAAAAGCGTATGGCTTAAGCCATACGCTTTTTCTTTTCCAAAATATACTCTCATAATGATTGTATTATTTTTTCAAACGATTATCAAAGTGTGTTAGTTTAACGCCTAGATGAACAAAAAGAGACTGACCGACTAATTAGTCGGTCAGTCTCTTTTAAGTTAAACTAATAGCGATTTAACTACTATTTTATAGGACCACGCAGTCGTTTTTTACTTTGTTTTCCCTACTGCTTTTTTCCGCTTTTTCAAAGATATCACTTCTGATTTAAAGCCGTCAATGTTACGTTGCCTTGCTTCAATCTGACATTGCTTCGTGTCAATTTCGCCTTACTTGCCCGCAACTTCATTTGTATGCGTTGCTTCAAGGTTCTGTAACTGATCCTCACTCTCGATACATTTTTCTAGTTATGGTTGGTGACATATGACAACAAGCAGTGTTGTCATATGTCTCTACTGGTTAACAGTTTATCTTATTAAAAAAATTGTCAATAATATCGCTTATTTTTGGACAAATTAACGAGGTATTGCTGACATTTTGACTATTTTAAAATGCGCTTGACATTTTTTCTGATTTTATTAGCACATAAAAATAGACTAACCTACTAAGTAGTAGGTTAGTCTATTTTAAATTAAGATAATAGGCATTTATTGATTAACCTATTTCATAACGCAATATTTTTTCTACTAATCCTTTAATGCTTCATTTACGATATAGTCTGATTGGTGCTTCAGCTCACGCGCATTATTAATAGCATCTTCCAATTCAGAAATTTCATTGTCCGATACCTTTTGTTGCTGCTTTAATTCTGTTATTTGTTGTTGGGCTTCTTTATAATCTGCTGTTAACTTAATATTGTCCTTTTGTGCTTTATCTAAATTGCCCATACTTTCTTCAAGCTGTGACTTATAATCCTTCACAGCCTCTTCAATCGCTTTTTGCTGTTCTGCAGGAGCATTCTCAATTTGAATTTGTGCATTCTGCAATTGACTCTTCAAATTCTCAATGCTAGTATTGAGCTCCTTTATCGTTGTTTCACTAAGTACTTTCTGCCCCTTCAGATCATTAACACGCTTAGCCAATTTCCTAAGATTATTGTGAACTTCTATCAGGTGCTTACGCCCAGTGGCGTCCCAAGTAGTTAACGTACTATAAGCGTATGTTGCTCCACCAAACAAAGCCATAGCAAATGCTAGGATTGCGCCAGGTAAAGCGATTTTAGTAACTAAATTCTTCATAATATTTTACCCTCCACTTTCGATACATTTTGTTCTGTTTTGCCTGTGATATATCATCGAAAATTGTAAGCGTTTAGCATCATTTGCCATAACACCCCGTATTTCCGGTTAATATTATATATTATGACAAAAATAATTGTCAATACTTTTGGTAATATTTTTTTAAAATACTATCTGGCAACTAAAAAAAGCCATGCCGACTAGTCACAAAACTAGCCCACACGGCTCATACTTATTTCACGGCATAATGCACAGCAGCCGCACCAAGATTAAAGCGGGAAATCGTCACCTTTTCAAATCCCACCTGTAATAATCGTTGCCCTAACGTGCGATAATCCATGAACTGTTCAGTGGTCTCATCCAGATATTTATACTCTTGGTATTTCCCTTTAGCAAATAGCTTCCCAAACATCGGCATTACCTGCCCAAAATATAATTGCCAAAATGGCTTCACTAATGGGTTATCAGGTTGTGACGTTTCTAAAATGACCAACTGACCGCCAGGCTTAAGGACACGATACATTTCCTGCAAGCCCAGTACTGGATCAGGTAAGTTACGCAGACCAAAGCCGATTGTCACAATATCAAACGTCTGATCGTCAAATGGCAAGGCCATCGCATCCCCTTGCACTAACGTGATTTTATCAAAATAATCGCTGACATCGACTTTCTTTTGCCCAACAGCCAACATTTCCTCACTAAAATCAAGGCCTGTCACATGGGCAGTCGGATCACTTTTTTCCGCCAAAGCTAACGCCCAGTTAGCGGTTCCAGTCGCTAGATCAATAATGTTGGCACCTTCTGGAAAGGTCATCCGTGCCATCACCTTTTGACGCCACAACTTGTGCGTGCCCAGTGAGATGATATTATTCATCTTGTCATATTCAGGGGCAATGGTATTAAAAAGTGCCCGCACATCGGTATTTTTTGGTGATTGTGTCATCAGTTTTTATGCGCGAGCTGTGTCGCTCACGCCTACTCCTCTTTTATTGTAACGCTGTTAGGGTGTCGAGCTCGGCTGCAAACAAGCGCCGTTGCACTTTGCCACTCGCTGTCACATGCCACGTGTTGGCTTGGTAAAAGCGTTGGGGCACCTTATAATGGGCCAACTGTTCCCGACCAAAACGCCGCAATGCGGTTGCCGATAAGTCCGTCCCCTCAACAACGGCAACCGGAACAGCGCCCCACTTATCATCAGGAACCCCTACGACCACCATTTTCTGAAGTCCTGGCATGGTTGCATAGGCAGCTTCGACTTCATCAGGGAAAATATTTTCCCCACCAGAGCTAATCATATCGCCTTCACGTCCTTGAATGTATAGAAAGCCTTCAGCATCCAGATACCCAAAATCCTCGGTGTTAAACCAACCGGCCTGCATGTTTTGCGCAAGTAAGTTCGGTTGATTGAGATAGCCTGGGGTTAACGTTGGTGACTTGAGCCAAACAGCACCAGACGTGCCTGGCGCCACCGGTTGCCCCGCTGCATCGCGAATACTCAAACTAACAGGAAATAATGGTTTCCCAACAGAACCTAATTTTGTCTGGGCATCAGCTGCATCTAGCGCCACCACTTGAGACGCCGTTTCCGTCATACCATAAGATTGGATAATGGGAAGTTGATGTGCCGCTGCTTGTTGCAACGTGGCGGCATCCGTTGGCCCACCGCCCAGTAGTAACGTTCTAAATTGGGGATTGTACGTCACACCAGCTGGTAGATCTGCCAACAGCTGCTTAAGCATCACGGGTACAGCCGACATTGTGGTTATTGTATCATGAATCAGCAACGCATTAACTTGATGCGCATCAAATTTCTCAACCAAGACCACCCGCATCCCGTAAATTAAACCACGCATTAAAATAGCAAACCCGCTAATATGGAAAATCGGTACCACAGCTAACCAAGCATCTTGACTGGTAAGCCCAAGGTTGAGCGCACTGCCCATCGCTGACATCCAATGATTATAATACGTCTGCATCACGCCTTTTGGCTGGCGCGTCGTCCCTGACGTGTACATCACACTCGTCACAAACTCATCGGGATATTCAGCAACTGGTGTCACCGGTTGCCCGGCTGGCAATTGCGAAAATTTAACTTGTTGGGCCACCGCTAATTTAGCGGTGTAGCCGTCATCCGTCAGTAATAATGAAACGCCGGCATCTGCTAATTGATAATTAATTTCAGCAACCGACAAACGCCGATTAATAAAGACAATCGTTTTGCCTAACTGTTGCAGGCCCATAATAACCAAATACCCTTGTAGACTATTGGTCATGATCACAGCCACGCGTGAATTACCATCCCCCAATGCGGCGATCTGACCCGCAATTTTTTGTGCCGTTTGGGCCACTTCTTGAAATGTTAAGTGTTGTTGTCCGGCCGAAACAGCCACACGATTAGGCGTTAATCGCGCACGTTTCATCAACCAATTTTCCATATTTTAAACCTCTTTAGTCACTATCCTATCATACCACGCTGTTTTAAAATAACCTTGCATTTTTTAATTTACAGTTGTAGACTAGTAGTATGATCAAACAAACACAAACAATGACAACAAGTGAATGGGAAATTATGCGCGTGATTTGGACGTTAGGCGAAGCGACCAGTCGGCAAATTATTCGGGTGATGTCACAGAAAACGGACTGGTCGCCTTCGACGATCAAAACACTGATTTCACGTCTGCAAACAAAAGGCTATTTAACCGATAATGGTGCTAGCCGTGACCGGCTGTATCTGCCAACGGTAGCGGAACATGACGCCATGACAGCGACTTTGCAACGGACCATTCAGGCGATGTGTGCCATGTGCGTTGGCCAAGCCTTGGCCGATGTGTTAGCCACTACGCCATTGTCTCAAGACGATATCACACGCTTGCAGGCTGTCTTACAAGATAAATACGCCCATGCACCCGACCACATTGCTTGTGATTGCTTGCCACATCAAGGAGAAGAGGAGAAGATACCCCATGACAGCTGAACATGAACACCAGCATGAACATCATGAACATGAACATGAACATCACCAACATCAAGACCATCCGACAATGTCTGGTCACGATATGCCACACGACCATCAACATCATGAGCAACACCACGATGACGCATCGATGATGCAGCACATGCATGACGCCTCACACAATATGTCACATGATCATGCCGCGATGGCGCATCATCATATGCATATGACTGATGATCCCGGTATGGCGCACATGGATATGACCGACATGGCGCGTCGCTTTTGGTGGTCGTTGGCCTTAATGGTGCCAATTATTATCATCACGCCATTAATGGGCATGACCTTCCCCTTCACGCTCCAGTTCCCAGGGGATACCTGGGTGACCGCGATTTTAGCCACGATCTTATATATCGTCGGGACAAAGCCCTTCTTTGTTGGGGCTAAAGCCGAATTAAAGGCTAAAAGACCGGCGATGATGAGTTTAGTCAGTCTTAGTTTACTCGTAACGTTTTGGTACTCCATTTATGCCTTAGTGGTCAACACCTTCTGGCCAACGGCTCATGTCATGGACTTTTTCTGGGAATTTGCGACGCTGACCGTGATTATGCTATTGGGGCACCGCATTGAAATGGCGGCCACAATGGAAGCTGGCGATGCCACTGCCAAGTTACGCGCCCTACTACCTAATACGGCCCATGTGCAGCACGGTGATCATATCATGGACATGCCGGTTTCAGCTTTAAAGCCAGACATGGTCGTCCAAGTCTTGGCTGGTGAAGCTTTCCCAGCTGATGGGGTTATCCTCTCGGGTGAAAGTCAAGTCGATGAATCCTTAATGACTGGTGAAAGCCGTTTAATTGACAAAAAGCCTGGTGTTTCAGTTGTCGGCGGGACAATCAACGGTAACGGGACCCTATTAGTCAAAGTGACCCATGTGGGTGCCCAATCATTCATCGGAAAGCTACAAGCAACATTAGCCGCCTCGCAAAGTGCTAAGTCACGTGTTGAAACGATTGCTGATCAAGTGGCGAGTTATCTCTTTTGGATAGCGTTACTGATTGCTGGGTTAAGTTTGATGATTTGGACACCACTACATGGTTTGGGCTTTGCGATTAACATTGCCGTGACCGTATTAGTCATTGCCTGCCCACATGCACTTGGCCTAGCCGTGCCACTCGTGATTCAACGGACTAAAGCAATCGCGGCCACACAAGGTATTTTAATTAAAAATCATAAAGCGCTGAGTTCAGCCAACCATCTCACTTATGTCTTGATGGATAAAACGGGCACGTTAACAACTGGTCAATTCAAAGTAACCCAAGTTGTCACTGATCACTTTGACCAACAAGAAGCCTTGGCCATCATGGCAGCGCTTGATGCCCAATCAACACATCCCCTTGCCCAAGGTATTGTCAGCTATGCCAAGCAACAACAAGCGCCGGTATTATCCGCGACAAACGTTGAAAACATGGCAGGTTATGGGATTGCTGGCATGGTCAATGACCACCATTACCTACTCGTTTCTGAACGGTATTTGAAGGATCACCATATCCATTACACGCCACTAGTTGCCGAAGGCACCATTTCTTATTTGCTCCAACATGATCACGTCGTTGCGGCCGTCGCCCAAGGTGATGAAATCAAGGCGACTGCACCAACATTTATCAACTATCTCAAGGCACAACATCTGGTGCCAATCTTGGTAACAGGTGATAATACGCAAGTTGCCCAAGCTGTGGCAGATCAACTTGGTATTACCGAAATTCATGCGCAAGTTTCACCACAAGAAAAAATTGAACTGGTGAAAGATTACCAAAAGCAAGGCCATGTCATGATGATTGGGGATGGTATTAATGATGCCCCGGCATTGGCCCAGGCCGATCTATCGGTTGCCATTGGCGCCGGGACACAAGTTGCGCAAGCAGCTGCAGATACCGTATTAATTGCTAATCAACTGCCAACGATTATTGATTTCCTTAAGCTCGCTAAGCGCGCAGATCGCAAGCAAATCGAAAACCTTTGGTGGGGGGCTGGTTATAATATCATCGCCTTACCATTGGCTGCTGGGGCTCTGGCAACCTTTGGTATCATGTTAAATCCTATGATCGGTGCGATTTTGATGTCGCTATCAACAGTGATTGTCGCTTTAAACGCGATGACACTCAAAGCCTAAAAAAACAGCAACCTTATGGGTTGCTGTTTTTTTGTTGTGCCATTAAAGCACTCAATTGTTGCTGCATTTCGCCTAACATTTCCGTCTGTAGTGCCTGAATTTCTAACAGATCTGGATAATCCGTTTGAATTAAGCGATCAATTTTGGCATGTAGTACGCGCATTTCTTCTTCGGTTTTGAGGTTCACATGGAAGTCATTATCCGCATGTAGCCGATCATAATCAGACGCACGATTTTGGCTCATTAAAATGAGCGGTGCCTGCAAAGCCGCCGTCATACTTAAAAAAAGATTCAATAAAATAAAGGGATAGGGATCAAAATTCGCATGAAATACATGCCAGCCATTCACCGCAATCCAAACCACCATCGTCACAATCGCTAAGATAATAAAGCCCCAGCTACCACCAAATTGGGCGACTTTATCGGCCACGCGTTGGCCGAACGTATAGGTTGCCTGCTGATGTTTTTTAACATTGATGACTTTAAAATTTTTATCGGTTAAAATGTGCGTCAGTTTATGCTTCATCTGTCGATTCATTTGTTGATCAGCTAGCCGCATGGCATTAATGCGAGCCAAGCGGTACGGTAATAAATGGGCCAAACAGATAAACCCATCGGTCTGCTGTGCCGGAAAATCCTGTTGAATCGCACGCTGTAAATTCGATTCTAGTTCAGACAGTAAGACCCCAGCCTCAAATGGTGTGACCGCACCATCTACTAAACAATGCTGTGTCCGCTCTTTTTCAGTCAATATGCCAGCCTCCGATCGCTGTTGTTTGCCCCCATTATAGCATTTTGGCCACATAAAAAGTCTTAAAGCAACTGCTTTAAGACGCCTGATTCGCTATCATTTAAACAAACAAACTCATAATCAAGACCATCACTAGCCCAACGACGGCGATGATTGTTTCTAAAACCGTCCAAATTAAGAGTGTCTGCTTCACGTTCAAATCAAAGTATTCTTTGAACATCCAGAACCCCGCATCATTGACATGCGAAGCAGCTAGTGATCCAGCCCCAATGACCAAAACCATTAAGGCCGGGTTCACATGCGATGCTACCATCAACGGTTGCACTAAGCCAGCAGCCGTCAAGGCGGCAACGGTCGCTGAGCCTAACGCCACACGGAGAATCACGGTAATCAACCACGCCAACAAAAGTGGTGAAATAGCTGAATGCATAAACAATTGTGAAATTTGGCCAGAAATACCACCATCAATCAAAATCTGTTTAAAGGCTGCCCCACCCCCAATAATCAACAGCAACATGGCAATGGACTTAATGGCTTCTTCAACTGTCGCCATCATATCGGGTGTTTTACGCCCTTGATGCCAGCCCATCGCCCACATGGCAAATACCAAAGAAATGATCATGGCTGCGACTGGATTGCCAATCATGGTAATAAACGCCGCCATCCCCGTTGGATTTTTAAAGGGTTGGCCATCATTGAAAACAATCGTGTAAATCGTGGTAATTCCCATCAACAACACCGGGAACAATGACGTGAGGACCGAAATCCCAAAGCTTGGTGTTTCTGATAAAACAAACTGCTTTTCTTTTCCAAAAGCGGTCAATTGTCGCTTAATCACAAAGGCGTCTGGGGCAAATTTACGCGCCAGTTTCGTGAAGAGTGGCCCAGCAATAATCGCCGCTGGTACCGCGATAATTAAACCATAAACCAAGACCGTACCAGGATTAGCCCCCAAAGCACCAGAAATTGCTGTTGGTGCTGGATGCGGTGGTAAGAAACCATGGGTGACTGACAAGGCTGCTGCCATCGGAATACCAAGATAGAGCAATGGCACGGCTGCTTCCAAGGCAATTGCAAAGACAATCGGAATCAATAAGACCATCCCAACTTCAAAGAAGAGGGCAATTCCAATAATGAAAGCCGCAACCATAATGGCCAATTGGACGCGCTGCTTCCCAAATTTGTCAATTAACGTATGCGCAATCCGATAAGCGCCACCAGCATCAGCGACCAAACGACCTAAAATCGCGCCGAATCCAAAAACAATCGCCAACTCACCTAAAGATGACCCAATCCCATTTTGAATCGACACAGGGATCTGTTGCAGCTTCATCCCCAGGCCCAGACCCACGACACTGGCCGTTAAAATCAACGCAATAAACGTGTTGATTTTGTACTTAATAATGAGTAACAAGAGGAATAAAATTCCCAGAGCCAAGACAACGAAAGACATCATAATGCTTTCTCCATTCTATGTTCAACACTGCGCCAGAACTTATTTTGAATAACCGCAACCTGTTTTCAGTTGGTTTTCTGTATACTCATTACAAGGGTGTAAGTGTTTTTATTTTATTGTAAGCGCTTTCAACAAAATATATTTTATCACAGGTTGTTATAAAAAACTACTATCTCGTCTGACATTTAAGACTTCGCTGATTTTACGGACTTATTTAACTGTAACTTAATCTAAAAGTGTATAATAGAATGTGTTGATAATTTTCATCTAAAATTAAGGAGAAACACACATGCGTAAGTACATCGCAGAATTCCTCGGCACATTTATCTTTGTGTTTGTTGGAACGGGCAGCATTGTTTATTCAGCTGCTACCGCACCATCACCACTCACCATTGCCCTAGCCTTTGGTTTGGCACTAACTGGTGCTATCTATGCCTTTGCTCAAATTTCAGGGGCACATTTCAACCCAGCCGTTTCATTAGCAATGGCCATTCAAAAGCGTCTCTCATGGCTTGAATTTGTGGGTTATGTGATTGCCCAATTGCTTGGTGCCCTAGTGGCTTCACTTGCCGTTTACGGTGGTGTTTCAGCCTACTTAAAGTCAGCAACTGTGACACAAGCCTTGTCTGGTCAAAAGATGACTGTGCAACAATTCGTTGACATTGCCGGTTTGGGACAAACAAACTTTGCCAATGGTCAAGCTTTGACAGCCTTCATGTTTGAATTCGTTTTGACATTCCTCTTCGTTTTGATTATTTCAATTGTAACGAAGCTTGCTAGCGTCCCAGCCCCACTTGTCATCGGTATTGTGGTCGCAGCCTTCATTCTTGTGGCCTTGCCAATTACTGGTGGTGCCTTCAACCCAGCACGTGCTTTAGCACCCGTTATCTTTGTTAAGGGTAGCGCGCTTGGTCACGTTTGGGTCTACGTTGTTGCCGATCTACTTGGTGGTGCATTAGCAGCCTTTGCCGCTAATTACTTCAACAAAGACGTTGACACAGCCGCTTAAATCAACCATAAAAAGCAGCGCTGAAAGCGCTGCTTTTTATATTGTTTTTAATTGTCGGGGAAAATCTGTTGGGATAGCACCACTAATCGTGGTCGTCCCACCATCAAAAGGTAATGGGACGGTGATAGTGGCTGCGTGTAACATCATTCGCGTTGCGGATTTTTCTGGCTGATAAAGCGGATCCCCGATAATGGGGTGCCCAATACTAGCCAGATGAACCCGTATTTGATGCATGCGCCCTGTGTCGAGCTGCACCCGTAGTAACGAATTTTGATAAACGGTATGACTCAGTGCCCAATAGGTTCTAGCGGGTTGCGCAGCAATGCCGTTAATGACCCGGCGACGTGCATCGTGTGGATCAATGCCAATCGGCGTGTTAATCTCACCCGCCGGTGCCAAAACCGCCCCCTGTACCCAAGCCAAATACGTCCGTTTAATCGCTTTTTGCGCCAGTAATTGATTGAGAATAGGAACAACCACAGGATTCTTCGCCACAATCACGGCACCTGAGGTATCCCGATCAATGCGATGCACCATATAGGGTCGTGCAGGTTGTCCCGCACTCATCACCTGCCGGTCTTGGAAATTTGCCGCCAAATAATTTAATAACGTGTCATCTTCATGCGGACTGTGGGGATGCATTTTCATACCGGCCGGTTTATCGACCACAACCAAATCCTCATTTTCAAAAATAATCGGCACAGTGGCTTGTGCGTTTGGCG
>USIU01000013.1 GCA_900554745.1 uncultured Leuconostoc sp. | reverse complement strand
TGTTATTAGCCCCCATCAATTCCGCTGTAGTTTGCATATCAATCCCATAAAATGATGGGAACTTAAAGACTGGACTGGCAATACGGACATGCACCGACTTAGCTCCGGCTTCTTTTAGCATGCGTACAATAAACATTGATGTTGTGCCACGCACGATGGAATCGTCGACTAACACCACATTTTTACCACGAACAACGTCTTTGACCGCACTTAATTTCATCCGCACTGCTCGTTCACGCTTATCTTGTGTAGGTTCGATAAAAGTGCGTGCAATATATTGATTTTTCACCAAGCCCATTTCATTAGGCAAACCTGTTGCTTCCGCAAAACCAGCGGCGGCTGACAGACTTGAGTTTGGCACACCAACAACAATATCTGCATCAGGTACTGGTTGTTCAGCGGCGAGCGCAGCCCCCATGCGCTTACGTGCTTTATGCACATTAACACCGTAAATTGTTGAGTCAGGGCGCGCAAAATAAATATATTCCATTGCATCAATATTGAGCGTCGTCTTATCGGTGTAGCGATCAATCGTTAAGCCGTTATCATCAATCGTAATCAATTCACCAGGTTGTACGTCACGGACAAAGCGGGCGCCGGCAACGTCCAAAGCAGCCGTTTCTGACGTGACCACGTAATGCCCATCTGGCATTTGCCCAATCACAAATGGTCGAAAGGCATGCGGATCCAAAGCAGCATATAGTCCGTGTGGTGTGAGTAACAGGTAAGCAAACCCACCGCGTACAATATTCAAGGCTTCTTTCAACTTGTCCACAAATTTGTCCGCCTTTGAGCGACGAATCAAGTGCAACAAAATTTCTGAATCTGATGAACTTTGGAAAATAGCGCCTTCTTCTTCCAATCCTTGACGAAGTGACTTCGCATTCGTCAAATTCCCATTATGAGCCAAAGAAATTTGCATATCATGAAAGTTCACCATCAAGGGTTGAATGTTTTCAATGCCGTGAGAACCAGCCGTTGCGTAACGGACATGCCCGATAGCACTTTCACCAGCCAACGCTTCAATCCGGGTTGGATCACGGAAAACATCGCTCAACAAGCCTAAACCACGTTCCTGCCAAAGATGCCCGTTGTGATTTGAGACAATACCGGCCCCTTCTTGACCCCGGTGTTGCAAGGCGTGCAACCCGTAATAAGTCAATTGGGCAGCATCTTGTCGGCCCCAGACACCAAAAATACCACATTCTTCATTTAAACTGCGCACGTTCACACGCGCTGTTTCCGCCTGTCGTGCTAAGTTAGCGGCCATTTCTTGTGCGGTTATGCTTGTAATTGCCATGAGATACTCTCCTGATAAACCTTTTGCGCTGCTTCACGTGATAGCACAATTTCTTCAGTCGTTGTTGTCACGACCACATCATCGCCGGTTGTGACGTCACCGATACGCGTTGCCAAGCCACCAGCCATAGCTTCAAATGCCGCCACATTTGCTGCGGCCACACTGACCACAAAACGACTTGGTGTTTCGGCAAACAAGTATTGCGTGTCTAAGCCAGTCTGAACGTTAAAGCTCAAGGCACCGGCAAAACTGCTTTCCAACAACCCAACAATCAAACCACCTTCGGCCAAATCATGCGCACTAGCCAGCAATTGTTGCCCAATTGCTTGGTGGACAAGCGTTTGTGCTGCCATTTCTGCTGCATCGTCAAAGCCAAAGAGTTGCCCATCAATCGTGCCGGTTTGCATTTTTTGAATTTCTGACCCGTTGAAGCTATCTTGAGTTGCCCCAATCACATAAATTGCGTCGCCGGCTTGCTTGAAGCCAATTGTCGTCGCATGATCAATGTTATCGAGTAAGCCAACCATCCCAATCATTGGGGTTGGATAAATGGCTTGACCATCTGTCTCGTTGTAGAGTGAGACGTTCCCGGAAATAATTGGTGTGTTCAGTTGCTTGGCCACCTCATTGATGCCAGCCACTGCTTGATCTAATTCGTAATATACTTCTGGATTATCAGGTGAACCAAAGTTCAATCCATCGGTAATGCCGATTGGCAATGCCCCTGTGGCCACAATATTCCGGGCTGCTTCGGCAACAGCCATTTTAGCTCCAACACGCGGGTTCAAATACAAATACCGTGCATTGACATCCGTCGTCATGGCCAAGGCCTTCTTTGTCCCACGCACCCGCACCAGACTGGCATCACCACCCGGCTTAATCGCCGTGTCAGCACGCACCATTGAATCAAAATGGCGGAACAGACTCGCTTTTGACGCAATCGTTGGTTGGGCCAACAAGTCAAGAATAGTCTGTTTAACATCCGATACATCCGGTTGATATTGTTCAGCCGTCAACGCTGCCAAACGCTTTGGTTCAGCCATTGGCAAGTCTTGCTTTGGCGCATGTGTCAAGAAATCAATGGGCACATCAGCGACAATCTCATCATTAAATGACAACACATAACGGCCATTATCCGTGACTTCACCAATCACCACAGCATCCAAATCAGCATCGTGGAACAAATCCAAAATGGCTTGTTCTTCACCACGCTTAACCACCAATAACATCCGTTCTTGTGATTCAGACAACATTAACTCATAAGGTGTCATGTGCGTTTCACGTTGTGGCACCTTGTTCAAGTCCAACGTAATGCCCATACCAGCCTTGGCTGCCATTTCTGAACTCGATGACAACAACCCAGCAGCACCCATGTCTTGAATGCCAACAATGATATCTGAGTGTTCGCGAACTGCCTTTAACGTGGCATCCATGACTAGCTTTTCCAAGAATGGATCGCCAACTTGCACCGCTGAACGGTCAGACTCATGCTCAGTTGAGAATTCTGCTGAGGCAAATGACGCCCCATTAATCCCATCACGACCCGTTTTTGCGCCAACATAGATAATCGCATTCCCGACACCCTTGGCTTGGCCGACTTGCATGGCTGCCTGATCCATCAAACCAACCGCCATGACATTGACAAGGGGATTACCTGCATACACATTGTCAAAGCTAATTTCGCCACCAACTGTTGGAATGCCAATGGCGTTCCCATAACCAGCGATGCCGGCAATCACACCATCGACAATATGCTTGGTGTGGGCATTATCCAATTCCCCAAAACGCAATGAATCAAGCACCGCAATCGGCTGGGCACCCATTGAGAAAATGTCACGCAGAATACCACCAACACCAGTTGCCGCACCTTCATAAGGTTCTACGAAACTTGGATGATTGTGACTTTCAGCCTTGAAAACAACTGCCTGGCCGTCACCAATATCTAAGATCCCTGCCCCTTCACCTGGACCTTGCAAAACGCGTTCGTTCGTTGACCAGAACTTGCGTAGAATGGGCTTTGATTTCTTATACGATACGTGTTCTGACCACATACCAGAGAAAATGCCTGTTTCGGTATAGTTAGGGAGGCGCTTGAGTTCAGCAACGATTAGATCGTATTCTGCTTCTGTCAGTCCCCATTGTGTATAAATTTTTGAATCACGAACTTGCTCAGGTGTGAGTTCGTTGCTTGTGACTGTTGTCATGTTTTTTGCCTTTCAATAAAACGTCAATAATTGCCAAATTGCATGCCTTGATGTGGCGTCAGTCTATCTTATGCGCGTGCCAAAATGCCTGACAGAATGCTCTTGAAGAAGTTTTGACCATCTGTGTTACCAGTGACAGCATTCACGGCCCGTTCCGGGTGTGGCATCATGCCAAAGACATTCCCTTGTTCATTCATAATCCCAGCAATATCATTGGCCGAACCATTAGGATTTTCCTCGTAGCGGAAAACCACTTGCTGATTTTCTTCTAACTTAGCTAAAGTCGCGTCATCGGCGTAGTAATTCCCTTCACCATGCGCAATCGGAATCATCATTGTTTCCGCTGGATCATAGGCGTTGGTAAAGGCCGTGTGTGGGTTGGCAATCTGAAGTGGCACTTCGTCACAAATAAAACCAGGCGTCGCATTCACCAACAGTTGACCGGGCAACAAGCCTGCTTCCGTTAGAATTTGGAAGCCATTGCAAATGCCAACAATCAACTTGCCGTCATTAGCGGCTTGTGTCACCGCACTCATGATCGGTGAAAAACGGGCAATCGCACCCGTGCGCAGATAATCGCCATAAGAGAAACCACCAGGCAAAAAGATGGCGTCAAAACCAGTTAAATCATTTTCTTTTGCAGAAACAATTTGCGCATCAACACCGAAATCTTTCAACGCATAAAGCATATCAAAATCACAGTTTGAGCCAGGAAAACTAATCACTGCGGCTTTCATGCATTCACCTCGTCTTCAACCAAGCTCAAGTCAAAGCGATACGTTTCTGTGTTTTGGTTAATCAACAAAGCATCCGTAAAGCTTTCAACTTCGGCAGTTGCTGTGTCAACATCCTTGGCATGCAACTTCACTTCAAAATACTTCCCTTGCGCCACTTGTTCAACCCCGGCATAATCCATCCGTTGCAATGCGGCCTTGATGACTTCACCTTGTGGGTCTAAAATTGAGGGCTTATAAGTCACATAAATCTTTGCTAAATACATTTTTTTCTCCTTAAATCGCTTGCTGTAATCGTGTGAGGACATCATGGTAGCCAACAGTCACATCACCTGTGTGTTGACGGAAAACATCTTTATCTAGTGACTTGCCAGTCGCAATATCCACTAAGCGCATGTTATCTGGTGACAATTCATCGGCTAAGATAATCTTACCGGTCGCAGTACGGCCAAACTCAAGCTTGAAATCAACGAGCCGAATCCCGACTTGTTCAAACAACACGCTAAGCAGTCGGTTCACATCTTGTGATTGCTGACGCAATTGCGCCAATTCAGCGGCGGTTGCGTGTCCCAATGCCAAAATCTGGGAATCATTCATGAACGGATCATCTAAGGCATCTGACTTGAAATAAAATTCTTGCACAACTGGCGTTAAGGCTTGCATCGGTGTGGCATCAAACTTGCTGACAAAGTGTCCTGACGCATAATTCCGCGTGACGACTTCAATCGGTAAAATGTCTAGGGCCGTCACCAATTCATCGGTTGATGAAATTGACTGCAAATAATGATTTTCAATACCATGACGCGTCAGATAGTCAAACAATAAATGACTAATGGCGCTATTGAGTTCACCTTTACCCGCAATCGTTTCTTTGACCTTACCGTTTAAAGCAGTGGCTTGGTCCAGATAATGCACCCATAAAATATCAGGATCGTTGGTCGTATAAACTTCTTTGGCTTTACCCGTATACTTAAGGGCTGTTTGTGTAATGTCGCGGTTTTCAAATTCAACGCTGACCATGTGTTTGACTCCATTCATCTAGTTTTTGAATATTTTCTTCGCCGATTACCGTGAGATGCCCCATTTTACGATCACGTTTAATGGCGGCTTTCCCGTAATCATGGAAATGCCATTCGGGATGATTGACGAAATCTTCACGCGCTTGCTGCACCTCATCACCCAATAGATTAAGCATGAGAGCTGGCGCCTGAGCGGTAATTTCTGGGAGTGATAGTCCCGTAATACTGCGAATATGGCCTTCAAATTGAGAAATCGTCGTGGCCTCAATCGTGTAATGGCCTGAATTGTGCGGGCGTGGCGCCAATTCATTGACCCACACATGGTCGTCACTGACAAATAATTCAATGCCCAACACCCCGCGTAAGGCCAGGCTATTGGCAATGCTGGCCGCAATTTGTTGAATTTTGGCTGTATCAGCTGCACTTAACACGGCTGGTGCGAAACTCGTTTTCAAAATATGATTCGCGTGCACATTTTCTGCAATCGGCCAAAAGACTACTTGCCCATTGGCATCACGCGTGACCATGATGCTCAATTCTTTTTTAAACGGTACGCGTTGTTCCAAAATCAGGGTTCCTGCAGGAAAGTCCGCCAAAAGAGCCGCCACATCCGCTTCACTGTCAACTGACCATTGTCCATGACCATCATAACCACCACTGACGGTTTTTAAAATCGCTGGTAAGGTAATCCGGCCAATCGCATCGGCAAATTCCTTGGCTGAATGAATGGCCATAAATTGCGCAACGGGGACTTTCGCAACATCACGGATGAACGTTTTCTCAGTTAACCGATTACTGGTAATTTCCAGTAATTTAGTGCCTTGTGGGACCAAATCGGCATGCTTCGCCAAGGCGTTCACGTCGACATTTTCAAATTCGTAAGTCAACACATCACTGCGAGCAGCTAATGTATCAATCGCGTCTTGATCATCATAGGCCGCAACAATCTGAAAATCAGCCACCTGGCCGGCCGGCGCATCTTGGGTTGGATCAAGCACCCCGACTTTATACCCCATGGCCTTTGCGGCTAAGGCCATCATTTGGCCGAGTTGGCCACCACCAATAATGCCAATTGTTGCCGGTGGCAATATAAGATTGGTCATACGAGATCGGCCTCACTATCAATTGATTGTTGTGTTTGCTTGGCGCGGAATGCGGCCAAATTCGCCAAAACGTCCGGTTGTCCTTGGGCAACAATTTGTGCGGCTAAAATCGCTGCATTTTTGGCCCCTGCTTCACCAATGGCCACAGTGGCAACTGGAATCCCCGCAGGCATTTGCACAATTGACAAGAGTGAATCCAAGCCGTTGAGCGCGCGTGATTGCATCGGTACACCAATGACTGGCACCAATGTATTGGCGGCTAACATCCCCGGTAAATGCGCTGCGCCTCCAGCACCAGCAATAATCACTTGTAAGCCATTGTCCTGTGCTGCTTGACCGAAGGCTTGTAGCTGTTCGGGCATACGGTGTGCTGAAATCACATGTTTTTCATACGTCACCCCTAAAGTTTCTAATAACTTGACTGTTTGCTTCATTGTTGGCCAATCACTTGTTGAGCCCATGACTACCGCGACTTGTGGCATAATACCCTCCATTGTTCGTGTTTTAACGATAATTCAATCCGACATTAATTATTCGTTCGTCTGCTATTTAAATTTAACAGAAAAAAGCGCAAAATAGTACGATTTTAAATAAGAAAATTCACACAAATTAAAAAAACGTTCGCTATATACGAACGTTAATGCCAATTTAAGGTTGATATACGAACGTTTGCTTTGTAAGCGTTTCCATATTATCAAAACCTGAATATTCGTTTTCTATCCGACAAACAAAAAAACGGTTTGACAACAGGTCAAACCGTTTTTTCCATTATCGACTGGTACGTGCCATCCGCTTTTCAGCGTAACCCAAAGCACGACTAATCGTAAAGGTTAATATAAAGTAAATAAATGACGCAATCAAGAGTGGGAAGAATGGCTTAAAGCTCGCACCTTGTACCACGCCTGTTTGGAACATCAATTCCCCAACACCGATCACAGAAACAACCGAACCTTCCTTAATAACTGTCACAAATTCGTTGCCCAAAGCCGGCAGAATATTCTTAATCGCTTGTGGTAATACGATAAACCGCATTGTCTTACGCTTTGACAAACCAAGTGAACGTGCGGCTTCCGTTTGCCCACCATCTACCGAATTAATACCAGAACGAATAATTTCGGCAACATACGCAGCTGAATTCAATCCCATGGCCAGTGAACCAGCAGCAAAGGCGGATAGATTCAAGCCAATCACTTGTGTCCCAAAGAAGACCATGAACGCTTGGACCAACAGTGGTGTGCCCCGCACATACTCAACATAAACATTACCAATGACTTTCAAAATGAAGTTTGGTGACAACTTAAAGAGTGCTAAAATGGTGCCCAAAACAACGCCAATGATGACCGCAACTGCCGCCAAGGCAAGCGTAATCAACGTTCCCTTAATAAACAAGTTGCCATACTTGGCCCAGAAAGATTGTTTAGCAAACATTAATTTGTTGGCTTCTTTTTTGAATTGATTGAGTTGACCAGATGAGACCATTTGATCAATTGCCGCGTTGATTTTAGCCTGCAAAACCGGCGAATTCTTCGGCATCGCGATGGAAACCGCCCCTTCCGATTCGTTTGGTTTTGGATAAATCACCGCTAACGCCTTATTTTGTTGCGCATATGCTTCTGAAATTGGGTCATTTAAGACAACGCCGGCAATTTTACCCGCAGACAATTGTGACACAAGATCTGGTACTTTTTGTAAGCTGACCAACTTTGAGTTGGTCATGTTATCTTGCACAAAGGTTTCTTGCGTGGTCTGACGTTGGGCCCCAACCTTCTTGCCCGCAAAAGAATTCACATCAGTCGTAAACTGAGGGGCATTCTTCTTCAGAATTAACACCGTTTGTTTTGGTGACATATAAGGCTTTGAAAAGGCAACGACCTGTTCACGTTCTGGTGTTGCATTGATACCTGAAATAATGACATCAATCTTACCTGTTTGCAACGCGCCGATTAAGCCATCAAAACCCATTTCTTTGATCTGCATCTTAACGCCTAAATCTTTGGCGAGTTGCTTAGCCATAGCCACTTCGAAGCCGACAATTTCATCACGACCATTGATCGTCGTGTGGAATTCAAACGGCGCATAATCAGCTGACATTCCGACAACCAAAACGCCGTTCTTTTTAATCTTGGCATAGGTTGCATCGGTGTCATCTGCCTGCGCTTTTGGCACAAAAACCAATAAAGCTGGTAGGAGTAACATCATGCTCACCAAGACCATGAACAGCTGTTTCATTTTTTTATACGTCATACTTTTAACTCTCCCATTAACAATTAACGTAACTAATCATAACCTGATATGAATTTTTATGCAATAAAAATTCGTCAATATTCACTTTTAAACTGTATATTGTCATTTTTTTGTATACAAAAAAGACGCCACAATGTGACGTCACCTGATGTAAGCATCTATAGGCCATGTTTTGTTCCAGTGATACGCAGGTACATATCACCTTCGGTAATCATCTATCTAAGTTTGTCGCCAAACCATACCAACCATCGCTTCAGTTCGCTAGATTAGCCGCCCCTACCAAAAGTTTGGGTTGCCCGCTTGCGGGGTTTACCTCGTCTCAGACGCTAGCTTTCACTAACGTATACGTTTCTATGGCACCTTCGAGCCTATTAAGACATAGCCGAAGCCTTAGCCTGTTCGACCGCCGTGACATTACTGCCCCTGGGTTTATTCTTTATCCCAGCACAAACACTACAACCATCACAGGTTGTGCGAGCATGGACCTTCCTCACGCTAGAAATATAACGCGCAATTACCCAATGCTTACAAAAAAATAATCATTCATGATGATCATCGTCCATAATTCTGACGACTTAGAGGTTTTCTGCCCCTGGACCAAAAACGGCACGTTCCAAGTTGGCAACACGCTTGATCAAATCAAGGTTTGTGACCACTTGTTCAGCCTTTGGTGATTCAACAACTGTTGCTTCAACAGCGACAGGTGCTTCTGGTGTAACCGGTTGTGCAGGTTGTACAGCTTGTTGCTTCAATGCGACAAGTTGTTCTTGCGAAGCCTTTAAGGCTGTTTGTAAACGGGCGACTTCGCCTTGCAATTGTTCAATACGACCAGTGAAAGCGCCATAATCTTTGATGATGTCATCCAAGAAACTGTCCACGTCGGCTGGGTCATACCCAACACCCATACGCTTTTGCTTAAAAACGCGCTCTAAAATGTCTTTTTGCGTGTATTTTACTTGTTCCACAAGTGCACACCTCATTTATTTTTTTACTTAATCTATATTACCAATAAAACGCGCCATTGACAAGAAAATTGCCTGTTTATTCTGGAAATGCCTGATTTTCTGCCAATTTTTCTTCATATTCGGTCGCATATTCTTGCAAGCTATACATATCAATTGTCGTTAATGGATAGGGCATGGTGGCTTGCTGTTGTTCAATGGCTTGGAGATCATACCGTGTTTTACCTTCAAAATCAGGGTCGTAAACTAATAGTGCAGCATCCGTATGCGATAGCATAAATTTTTGGTAGTGTTTTAATTGTTGCGGCCCTTGATACGGTGCCTGCGAGACGCTATCTACAAAATCACACTGCGCTGCTAATTGTCGCAACTGTGCTTGATTGTTTTCTTGCCATTGTTGCCCAAATTGTTGAAATGGCGTCATCATCGCTACTTTTAATTGGGGGAACTCTGCTTTAAGGCTCAGCGCAACAGCCACACTCCACTGTTCCACCCCCAGTTGGCCGCCAGTAATCACCCATTCCAATCCCAGATCTAGTTGCTGACGGATCACTTGTTCCAGGGCGTATTTCACCACCGTAATTTTAGGATCCTTTTCACCAAATGTACCGATTTCATAGCTGCGATAGCCGGTTACCCATAATCTTGACATAAACCCTCTTTAAAATAAAAAACCTGCTCACGCAAGTTTTTTTAATACTAGTTGTTGCTGTTTGACGAACCAACCGAGGCAGCGCCAGCTGGAATACCAGCTTCACTTGGTGTTTCCCCAGACTGTGACACAGATGTCACCGTTGGCAAACCATCATTACTCCACTTCGCATTTTTTACTTCATATTCCACAATATTCCCATTGATTTTTGGTGTAACCGTATCTGGCATTTTCCAATCCGAGTTTGGCTTGTTTTGCATCGCATACGACATCACCTTTTGATAGTACTGTGCCGGTAAATCTTGGTATGTCCAAGGAATATAACCTTGAGAATTATAATCATAACCAGTCCATACTGACAAGACATAAGATTTTGTGAAACCAGTAAACCAGGCATCTTTAATGGCACGATCAGGCATTTGTTCCGCATCACTGAAACCAACCAACCCAGACTTACCGGCTTGATGCAGACCAGAAATCATGGCATCAGCCGCCGTCGCATTGGGTTTAATAACACCCTTCATCATGTCAGTTAACATAAAGGCGGTACTTGTCTTCATAGCCCGCTTACCGGTCACGCTATAGTTATGCGTTGTGCCGTCAGCAGTCACCACCTTTGAAATATAGGTTGGCTTGTAGTACGTGCCACCATTAGCAATTGCGCCAAATGCCCCAGCTTCTTGAACTGTTGACAGTGGCATCCCAATCGCATCTTGACCACCAGGGATCTTATTCAATTGAATACCTAGTCCGCTCATAAACTTTGAGGCATTTTCACCACCAACGGCTTCCAAAGCATGCACGGCAGGAATGTTTCGTGACTGGGTTAAGGCAGTACGCATGGTAATGTTGCCCATGTATTTACCATCCCAGTCGGTCACATCCAAGTTGGTCCCAGGGTACTTATACTTTTTATCTTCAACCGTCCGATAAGTCGGCCAGTTGAGATATTCAATGGCTGGCCCATAGTCTAACAACGGCTTAATCGATGAACCAGATGAGCGGCCAGTCAAAGTCGCATGGTTCGTCCCGAAAAGAATATCTTGGTTACGGCCACCAATTTGTGCGACGACATGCCCATTATTAGGATCCGTCATTGTCGCACCGATTTGCGTATTCTTGGATGGGAAAGCCACTGTGTTACCGTGGGCTAAATCATACATCTTTTGTTGCAAATCAGAATCTAAGTTCGTATAAATCTTAAGACCAGGCTTTGACGTATCATATCCCAACGCCTTGGCTTCAGCAAGCGCAGACTGTACGTACCCATCCACGGTTTTGCGACCAGCATTCGCCATTTGCGTTTTAGCCGTGATATCTTGTAACCCATCACTAATGGGTACTTTCTTAGCATCGTCTGCTTGCTTTTGACTAATAGCGCCATACTTCACCATCGCATCCAGCACCGTATCACGACGAGTCTTAGCGGCAGTCGTGTCTTTGAGATACGGATCATAGTTGGTTGGTGATTGTGGCATCCCCGCAAGTAAAGCCAGTTGCGGCAAAGAAAGTTCGGTTAACGGCTTCCCGTAAAAATACTCAGCCGCCGTTTTCATCCCAGAAATCCCATGTCCCATGTACACTTTGTTCATATAGAAAGTCAGGATTTCATCTTTTGAGAAATTCTTTTCCACCCGCATAGCTAACCAGGCTTCTTGCGCTTTACGCTTTAACGTCTGATCGGCCGTTGACGTACTAAAGACTGATAATTTCACCAGTTGCTGGGTTAAGGTTGACCCGCCCTGCATGCCTAATGCCGAACCACGTAAGTTAGCCAAAGCCGCTCCCGCAATTCGAATTGGGTCAACACCACCGTGCTTATAAAAACGCCGATCTTCAATTGACACCACGGCTTCTTTTAACGTTTTTGGAATTTCGTTAGAATTGGCGTAATCACGTTGCACCGTTGATAATTTCCAAATTGGATTGCCTTGATCGTCATAAATCGCACTGGAATTTTCCGAGGCCAAATCTGACTCAGTAATATTAGGCGCTTCATTCGCATAGGTGAAGAAGACGGCTGCGCCGGCTAACGTCCCGATAAAACCTAAGGTTAAGAGCCATAAAAAGACGGTTAAGAGTATCCGTCGCCAAGATTTACGCTTCTTTGGCGGCTTTGAGCCGCCTGTTCCGCCCCCTTTACCGTGATGCGGGGGAATCGTTGGGGGCTCAGTTGCAGGATGATTATCATACAAATTTTGATTACGATTCACTCGTGACCATTGGTTATCATTTGCCATAATTATTGGGCGTACTCCTAAATGTTAGTCTAGCTGTTGAAAATATTGGTCAACGGCTTTTAAATAATCCAAACTGGGGTTCAGGCTGTGCGGCACGCGAAAGCCATCGCGCACGATTGCTTGATACGGAATTGATTGTTTACCTTGCAAACGTTGCCATTGCGCAATTAAGGCGCTGGCCGGATAGACGTAGGTCTCATCTAACGTGGTAAACTTGATCAACACAAAACCAACCCCATTTTGTGCTAGTATTTGCGCTAAATGCATAATTTGATGTTCATGAAAATTTTTCAACGGAAACGACGTTTTATTTTTGGTTTCTTTCGCATCAAAATCAAGGTACCGTCCCTGATAGACCCCATTGTAATCAGTAGTTGACGCCTGTTTGAAATAGGCTTCCGTGATTTTGGCAGCGGCACGCGCTGGATAGTCTACCTTGACAATCGTAATTGGGGTTGGCTTTTTATGAATGACCGCCAGCTTATTTGCTAAGTAATAGGTATTTGCAAGGTTAATTTCTTCTTCTAACCCCATCCCCCGCTTACCAAACGTTAAGGCCTTTTTAGTTGTCTTGCCAACCCGAATTTGATTGGCAGCCGTTGCGGTACGTCGAATACCAGCAGGATAATGTATCGCCATAAATGCCCTCAGTTTATTTTGCACTATATACCTACCTATTTTACCATAAATCCAGATAATACAAGCCAAATCAACTTGTAATGTCAAAAAGACCCGCCTTTCTCAGTGGTTTATATGACGCACGTCATGCCAAATAAAAAGACCCCAGCAAACAGCAGCTATTGGTCAATAAGCTGAAAGGAGATAGGGTAGGATTAAATCATGTTCTTAAGCTATCTGCTGGGGTAGCAGCAAGATGAATCACGTCATCGCTACACAGTTATTATACCGCAGAGATGATAATACTTGTAAAAATTGACCTCT
>USIU01000012.1 GCA_900554745.1 uncultured Leuconostoc sp. | reverse complement strand
TTACAGCGACACGCTTGAATCTTACTCTAATCTATCTCAACGTGTTGGCGTTACAACAAACAGTAAAGGCGGACTAATCATGTGGGCTTATATCAGATTTGAATTAAAAAATACGTTGGGTTATCCCATTGCGATGATTGTTGGTGGGGTCTTACCCTTGGTGCTCGTTTTGAGCAACTACCATGCTACTGGTCATGCCGCGCTTGACCAAGCAACCGCTAAAGGCGTATTTGTCACGTTGCTACCAATGGTACCACTGGGGTTGGTCATTTTGCCTTTTACCATTAGTTTTGCCCGTGATATGACAAGTGGCATTACGAATCGATTGGTCCTTTTTGGCTACACACTGACCCGACAACTCCTAGCGAAGTTTATCGCGGTGCTGCTGTTAGTTTTAAGTATGACGACGTTATATTGGGTGGTGTTAAGCCAGATACTGCCGCTGCCAAAACTAAGTTTGTTGGCTTTGGCAATGATTTATCTGAGTATGATTTGTTTAGCTGGTGGCCTTTATTTGCTCGCTTTCGCCATTGCGCAGGTGTTTGAAGGGTTTAACATGATTCAAGGGATTGCCATGATGTGCTATTTTGGTATTGCGTTTACCACTGGCAGCATGGGCGTTTCACAAGTGCCAGCAGGTGTCACACAATTGAGCCGCTGGATTCCCTTTAAAATCTTTCGTGAGACGTTGCGGGCACAGTGGCAAGGGCAGCAACTGGCTGGTTTTCAAGACGCACTCTTGCAAATGGGTGTCTTTATCCTGATTACTTTTGCCTTGTATGGTTTGGCTAAGCGTTATCGTCACCTCAAAAAGCGACCTGTATGAGGATGATTTGGTAAAATGGGGTGTAATCAACTCAAGACATGAACGAGGAAAAAGGCATGGAAATTAAACTCACTGTCGACAACACATTATCAGATATTCTGGCGGTGATATCCGGGCCAGATCTCACGCAGTTGACAGCTGTCGCGGCAAAATTAGACACCAATCCAGTTGAGGCTAGGAAAAGGGTGATTAAAACAGCTGAGCAACTCCAAGTTGTCGCACTTGCAGATATTTTATGGGTTGAAAGTTTAGGTAATGAACTCACCATCAGTTTACACCAGCAACAACTCATTACCCGAAAAACGCTCAAGCAATTTTTAGCGGATGATACAGCGCATTTATTTGTCCAAATATCTAAGTCAATGGCCATTAATATCGATGCGTTGGATCGGATGGCAGCGGCTTTTTCTGGGAATTATTATGGGTATTTAACAAACGGTCAACGTGTGACGGTTTCGAGGCGTTATATTAAAAATATTTTGAATCGATTGGAAGGGGGAACAGACAATGACGCCGTTTAAATATTTGTTGTTACATGCCCAAGTAGGCGTAGGTGTGGGCGCATTTATCTCACTGTTATCGGTGACAGTGCATCATGCGACGCTGTCGATGACACAATTTTGGTTATTGATGGGGATGAGTGTGGTGATGGGGCTGGTAACGACAATTTTTGATGTTGAGCGTTTGTCGTTTATCAGCCAATTGAGTGGTCATTTCATCTTGGAATTGCTGACGTACACTATTTTTATTTGGCTAACTTTTCATGACTGGGTAATCACCTGGCGCAGTATTCCCACCTTTGTCGTAATTTATGTACTCGTGTTCTTTTACTTCCGCCAGCAAGGCCAAAATCGTGCTCGTCGTATCAATGAAAAGCTTGCGTCTCGTCGCCGAGCTGACGACTAGGTGGCGAAATCTGGTAAAATGGTAAGGTAATGAATCGAAAGGCGACATAAAGAGATGTCCAATTACCTGATACTTACGGAAAAGCCATCCGCTGCCGCCAACTTTGTCAAAGCATTGGGTGGCCAAACTGGCACATTTAACCAATTTAATTATAAAATTACCAATTTACGCGGTCATGTGATGACCCTAAAAGAGCCCGAGGCAATGGTCGCTGATGAATTGAAGTCGCGCTATAAATCTTGGCTCATCAAGCATTTACCTTGGGATCTGGCTGACTTTTCATGGGAACGCACCTACATTCGGCAACGCAATTTCCGCACGGGGAAAATCGAATCGACAAAACAGCTGGTTGATGACTTAAAAAAAGAAGCCAAAAATGGCTATGATGCCATTGTCATCGCCACCGACACAGACCCGTCTGGGGAAGGCGAACTGTTGGCGTGGGAGGCGTTAGACGCGATCAAGTGGCGTGGCAAAGTCCTCCGAGCGAACTTCATGGATGAGTCGGTCACAGGCATTCAAGCCGCGATGACCCAGCTCCGCGATGTGTCCGATAAGCAGCAAGACGGCGACTACATCAAAGGTGAAAGTCGCAACCGGTGGGATTTTGCCTCGATGCAACTGACACGCATTGCAACTACTGCGGCTAAAAAACAAGGCTTTAAGGTGGTGGCAAGGCAAGGGCGACTAAAGTCAGTCATTGTCTGGCAAATCTATGCCCAACTAGAAGCGATTAAAAATTATGTCAAAAAGCCTTATTTTGAGGTGAAATTCAAAGACCCTGCCGGCCACGTGTTTGGTCGGGTCACCCCAGAAGGGGATGTGATCCCGTGGCGCTTTCCAACAAAGACGGCTGCGCAACAGGATTTAACCCAATATCATGAGAGTGCGGTGGTCAATGAAAAACACCAAACACGAACGCAAGCGCCAGGGAAATTGTTAGATTTGGCTGGTTTAGCTGCCATTTTGGCACCGCGTGGCTTTTCTGCCCAAGAAGTGCTGGGCACGTATCAAAAAATGTATGAAGCCCAAGTGGTATCTTATCCACGAACGGAAGACAAGACGGTCACACCAGAGCAATTTAATGAATTGCTGCCAAAAATTGATCAAATTGCCCAAGTGGTCCAAGTCGATACAAGCTTGCTTACCCACCGGCAACCACGGCCAACCCATGTGAAAGCCAAAGGTGCCCACGGGGCGAACCGGCCAGGGGAAAATGTACCAACCACATTAGCGAGTTTGGCCAAGTTTGGCCCTAGTGCTTCCGCCATTTATGAAGTGATTGCCAAAAACTATTTGGCCATGTTAGCCGAAGATTATGTCTATGATCATGTCACTGCTAATTTAGCGGATTACCCTGGATTTAAAACAGCGTATAATGTGCCGATTGCGTTAAATTTTAAAGCAGTCTATGATGCCCAACGCGCCACAAAAGTGGATGATGAAACCGAAGAGGACGTGGTCAATGGCCAGTTAGGGCCAATGGCACAACCTTATTTGCACGAAGGGGCGAACAAGAAGCCGCAAGCGCCAACGACAAAATGGATCATGGCCTTTTTGGAAAAGCACAACGTTGGTACCGGCGCGACCCGCGTCTCGACCTTGTCGGACATGAGCAAAGGCACCAAAGCCATGATTAAAGAAACGCGTGGGAAACTAACCTTAACCGAAACCGGTAATGTGTCTGCGGTCATGGTCAAAGATACTTGGATTGCCTCACCAAAAATCACCAAACGGTTATTTGAAATGATGGATCAAGTGGGCCAATTTGAGATGACGATGCCAAAATTACTCGAATCTGTGACCCAAGTGGTTGCCCATGATATGCCCATCATGCTGGCTAACGCGGAACAATTAACCGCGCAACTTGGGCAACCGAAGTCCACGCCCAAGCGCAAAGTCAGTGAGAAAGTGACTGCCACGTTTAAAGGCGAAGAGATTACGTTTGCCAAAGAATGGAGTGGCCATGTCTTTACGGATGACGAACTCACCAAGTTATTGAACGGAGTGGAAATTAGTTTTGAAGCCAAGTCTAAGCGCGGCAAACCGTATACGGCAACCGGTAAATTAGCCAAGCAAACTTATAAAGGTAGCACATTTTATGGCTTTAAATTAAAGCCAAAGCCCAAAAAAGCCTGATCATCATCAGATCAGGCTTTTTTTAGTCTTGGAATTCACCATCGGCGATGGCTGCTAACAAATCACGTGAGGGAATGAAGAAGAGTTGACCAGACAGAATGTCAGAAAACTGTAGCAAATAGTCTGACTTGTCGAGCATGTTTTGTAACATCCCCTTTGTCACGGTCCAATGACGGGCATATCCCATAAAATAAGTGCCGGTATTCCCCGAAGCAGGATCAGAGTAAGGGACATTCATCCGAATAATCTTTTGTTCAACCCCATCAGGTTCAAACTTGGACGCCACATTATGTGCGTTCGGATATTTGTCGTCGTCTTCTAATTCAATATCGGAAAACTTTTCCCGACCGACCGCTTTTTCTTGTTCTTCAGTGGTGAGGTGGTGCCAAAAGTCCATATTGTGGCGCCACTTTTGTGCAAAGGCGTAGGAACCATTGATAAATTGCGGATCTTCATCCCCAATAATGGCATATTCGGCCGCATCTTCGACCGCAGGGGCCTCCGTCCCGTCGATAAAGCCGATAATGGCACGCCCTTCAAAGTAACGGAAGCCCTTGGTTTCATCCACCACTGTGGTGATGTCTTTTAAGAAGCGCATAAACTGGGTTTGTGCTTCATACACCACTGCTTCGTTGCTGGCGCGAATATGGAAGAATAAATCACCTTCACTCGCTGGCATACTGTAATTTGGGCCAGTTAAGGTCTGATAAGTTTCCAATTCGGCGGGGATTGGTGCGTTTGGAAAGAGGTAGACCCACGCCTCACGGCTAAAGCCAAAGGCGACTTTCAATCCAGAAGCCGCTGATAAATGCGAATCACGAATGCGCAATGAGCGAATAATGGCTTGTGAGCGATCGGCGAATGCCGCAATCGCTGCTTGAGCCTGTTGTTGATCGGCGCGTGTGAGCTTTAAAACGGTGAATTGTACGTGTTCACCCGCATCTTTCCAGACATCTTGAGCTTTGGTTGGGGTAATAGGCATGTGTGCGTCCTCCATAATTAACGATTTGTTCACAGTCAGCATACACCTTTTTTTCGTCTTAATCAAGAATCATTCTAATTTACTTGATTAAATGCGATAAAAAGTTTAGTATGAGAACAACACAAGCGACAGTAAAAAAGAGGCAGTACATGTTTAAAAATATCCGACAACTCACACCTTTTGCCATGATCTTATTGGCGATTGCGTTTACCATGTCAATTAGTCAATCGACGATGACGACGGCCTATCCGGTTTTGATGCGCAACTTTCAAGTTGATGCGGGGACGGTTCAATGGTTAACAACAGGCTTTATGGTGGCCATGACCCTAGTTATGCCGGTGAGCCCGTGGTTACTCAATAATGTCACGTTACGGACGTTGTTAAATGGCATTGTTGCGGTTTTCTTGACGGGCACCGCTGTAGCCATGTTGGCAACACGTTTTGAAGGCATTATTATTGGCCGCTTACTCGAAGGGTTAGCTGTCGGCGCCTTGTTTCCAACTTTTCAAAGTGTCATTTTGGAAAATACCGCAACAGCTCAGCGTGGTGTGACCATGGGGGTTGTTGGCTTGGTGATGGGATCAGCCTTGGCCGTGGGACCCATTATTTCCGGTGTCGTGCTGCAATGGGTCTCTTGGCGGGCGTTATTTGTGCTCTTTTTTGTGATTTTATTGGGTTTGATTGCGTTTGGACAACCTTTAATTCAAAATACACATGTTATGCAGCCGTCCCGTTTTGACTGGCTGTCAGCGCTGAGCTTGATTGGTTTTGGTGGGGTTTTGTATGCCATTTCAAGTATTGAAACGCTGCAAATGAACGCACTATGGTGGCTGATTTTGCTGGTGAGTCTGTGCTTACTGGTACTATTTGTCATCCGGCAACGTAAACTAACGCAGCCCTTTTTAGACCTATCCGTGTTGACGTATCGGGGGTATATCCCTGGGTTGCTGCTGACGGGGATATCTTATTCTGGTTTGATTATCGCCACGGTGATCATGCCCTTATTCTATCAACGCGTTTTCAACATCACACCGATGTGGTCGGGGTTGTTGATGGTACCAGCGGCGGTATTTTTAAGTCAGTTGAATCCACGTACCGGTCGGCTATTGAACCAAATTGGCTTGAAAAATTTGGTGTACATTGGCATGGCGATGACGGTGGTTGGCTATGCTGGCTTAGCGTTATTTGGGACACAATCGTGGGTGGTTGGGTTGTTAGCAGCCTTATTGCTGGAAGGTGGGAACGCCTTTGTAATGATGCCGGCAGTGACGGCGGCTAACAATGTGCTCCCTGAAGCATTGGTGAGTCATGGCACTGCGCTGATTACAACGATGCGCCAAGTCATTGGTGCAGCTAGCGTGGTCGTGGCGACACTGTTGATTAGTCATTTCAACACAACAGGGACAATTGGCCACGCCTTGTCGCTTACAGCCGCCTGGTTTATCTTGGTACCAGTGGTTGGTGTGCTACTAGCGACACAATTAAAACGCTATGAAGGCGCGTAAAAAAAGCAGATCAATTGATCTGCTTTTTGATTAGAATTCGAATTGCCAATGTTCTTGTTGCCAAGCCGCTTCCCAGAAGCGCCATTCCATTTCAAGGCTGAAGAGGAATGTTTGGGCAACATGTTCACGTTGCGCTGGATTGAGTGATGCTACTGCGCGATCCAGGGCTTCAAAACGCCAAGCATTGTAATCCGGTGTGTCTGGATTCATCTGCGGGGAATATAATTCAATCCACTCTTTAAGTGGGTTATCATCATTGTTAGCGCCTTGGTCAACGAGTTTTTCGCCCAGGACAGCATAACTCCAAGCACAAGGCAGGAGGGCCGCAATGGCATCTGCATAGGTGCCATGGTAAGCCGCAGCATACATGTGATCGGTATAGCGCTTTGTTTCTGGTTCGCGCCGCCAATTTTCAATGGTATGGCCTGTGATTTCCAGCATGACTTGATGTGCGCGTGATTCATCCTGCACAAATTGGGCCGTGGTCAAAAGGTGATTGATATCATCAACATTATCGGTTTTGGTAATCGTCAAGGCGGTCACTTGCAAATAATCTTTCAAATAATGTTCATCTTGTTCCACATAATAGTTCAAGACATCATTTGGTACGGTACCAGCCGCAATTGCTTTAACGAAGGGGTGTACCATAATGGCATCCATGATAGGTTGGGCACGTTCTAAGAGTTCTTGTGAAAAGGTCATAATGGTCTCCTTAGTACCAATGGGGGAATAATAACAGTTGGAAGATGATCAGAATCAGCAAAGCAATGAGCCAATCCCGTCGATTAATGGTGACGGTCTCCAGATGGGTACGTTGCGCACCTTCAGTGAAGCCATGACTGACCATGCCCTCGGCCAAACTTTGTGACCAACGAATGGCGGATAGTACGGCTTTAAAATACAGTTGTGGATGCCAAACGTGCAACGTCATGCCACGCATTTGAGCGGCCACACGAATGGTTTTGACTTGTTGATTCACCGCAGGCATAAAATTCAGTACGCCTACCAAAGCATAAACAAAGGTGGGGCTCAAGTGCGCGCGTTGCTCAAGGGTGGCTAAGAAAAGATCACGTTCATCATTGAGTTTTAACGTGAACAAACCACCCAGCCAAAGATAGGCGTACACACGTGACAGCATAACCCACGCCATATGAACATGGTCACCCGTCCCAAAATACATCAGAGAAAACCAAGAGCCAAGACCTGGCAAGGCAGGCAGTAAGCACAACCATAACCATTGTCGCCAGCGAAGGTGCAAGATGAGGTATAACAGACCACTTATACCGATGACAATCAGATTAACCGTCACACTTTTAATGAAGGTTAATTCCAAGGCAATGATCATAATCACGCCAAATTTAATCAATGGATTCATGATGCGTCACCCCGAAACGTTAATTGTTGATTTTCAAATTGCAAATGGTAGTCAAACCAATCAGTCACCGCGTGCAATTGGTGACTGATCATCACGACTGTTTGGTTTTGCTTAGTCGTGATGTCTGCAATTAAGGCTAATAGTTGTGCCTGTGACGCACTGTCCAATCCAGCCAAGGGTTCATCAAATAACAAAACCGGCGTGCCAGTCATGAGCATGAGCAAGACTTGGAGCTTTTTTTGTTGCCCACCAGATAATTGGTAAACGATGTGCTCACGCACATGACTCAAATTAAGCTGTACCAAGATGTCATTGAGCAAATCGGCTGTCCAAATTTCTGGGAAACGGCTCATTTGTTGTGCTTGGGCTAATTCTTCCGCCATCGTCATTGCGACAAATTGTTGCTCAGCATTTTGAAAAACGAGGGCAACATCACGGACATGTTGGGCGATGCGGCGCTTAGCCAGTGATTGGTTTTGGTATAAAATGTCACCGCCGTAAGGGTACAACTTGACCAAAGCCGAAAACAGGGTTGACTTACCAACGCCATTTGGCCCAGTAATGAGGGTCCGTTTGGCCTTGGGAATGGCGAGTGATGTTGTCGACAATAAAGGACGGTCACCATTCGTGAGCGTCACTTGATCTAACACCAAATCGCCCATCATCGTGTCTGGTTGGGTGGTGTGAACGGCAGGTTGGGTGGGTAATTGGGACAGAATCGACGTCTTTTCTTCAGCTGATGCGGTGTGCAATCCCCCATCAGCCATCACGAAAACATCATCAATAACATCAGCGTAACCGCTCCAATCATGATCTGCAATTAAAATCGTTTTGCCGGCCTGTTGGTAGGCCTTGATTAACTGAATTAATTGCAATCGTGACTGGGGATCCACGTTAGCAAACGGCTCATCAAGGAGTAGGAAATGGCTGTCTGCTGCGAGGACTGCGGCCAATGCCACCTTTTGCTTTTCACCACCGGACAGCGTCATTAAGTCATGCCACATGAAATCGTGCATGCCCACACGGGTGAGGGCATCTTCAATGCGTGGTGTGATATTTTCTGGCGCAACTTGGAGGTTTTCTAAGCTAAAACGCAGTTCTTCAAACGGTGTTTTCATCACAAATTGGCGGGTGGGATTTTGGAACAAATAACCAATGTGAGCCACCCGTTGAAACGGGACAATGTCATGAAGTGCGTAGCCGTCTAATGTCAATTGCCCAGTGAGTTGTCCCCCGCTAAACGTTGGGTAAAGGCCTGATAGCAGTTTTAGCAGGGTGGATTTACCACTGCCACTTGGTCCGACCAGTAAATTCAAACTGCCAGACTTTAACGTCAATGATACATTGTTCAGGACAGCTGTATCATTGTAGGCAAAATTAACTTGTTGAACAACGAGCTCAGTCACGACGTAAGACACCAGATTTTTCGATCAACTTTTGGATGGCCACCACTAAGACGCCACCAAAGAACAGGATTGACACAAAACGTGTCAAGAACAAGGCTACGAGTAGGCCAATATGGTATGAAGCATAGCCATCACGGAACAGTGACCAGATGAATGTCACAATCGTGCCAGTGACAGCAGAAGCGAAGATACCGCGCCAGTGCCAATCTTTATAGCCCAAGATGGCAAAACCAGCTTCACTACCAATACCTTGAACGAGACCAGAGAGCAGGGTTGCCACGCCCCATTGTCCGCCAAGCAACATTTCAACAGCTGCGGCAAAGACTTCACCTAATACACCCGCACCGGCTTGGCGAATTAACACGCTGGCCAAAGGTGCGGCCATCATCCAACCCCCAAGCAAGAGGTCGTTAGCAAAGGGGGCCAAGCCCATTGGTGTGAGGGCAGCAGACAAAACATTATAAACTGGCCCCAGCACCCAGAAAATAAAGCCGATGAAAACTGCGACAAAGGCCAGCAGTAGCACATCGCGTAACGCCCAATGTGGCCGTTTAGAATTTGAAATCGTTTGCATAATGATTATGCCTCCATAAAATTTTTGTAGTTTTGTATCTTATGTCTGGCAAAGTGCAGTTTTGCTGTGTCTGATCACGTCAAATTTTGACCAATAAAAAAACGCCTGGCTTTTTATGAACCATGCGTTTACTTAAAGACACACTAAAGCGCAATGCTCCCTTCGCTGGTACTAACCAGATCAGGTTCAATGGGTGTTTCTCAGCCAAATGGCACCCCAGATTGTTAAATATTCAACTACACGTTAAATTTAACATATGTCATGCATTTATGCAAACACTTTCATGAAAGCGTCTGTTGGGTCATCGCAGCGAATCAATCGGAAATACTGGTATAATATGAACAACGAGGTGAATCATGACAGAATACGAATTTGAAGTTGGCGTCATTGGCGCCGGACCTGCTGGTCTTGCAGCGGCGTATGCTGCGCGGGCGCTTGGCAAGCAGGTCGCTATTTTAGAAGATTATCTATGGGGCGGGACATGCCCGAATTATGGCTGCGATCCCAAGAAAATCTTGCTGGCGGCGGTTGAAGGCATTCACCGGCAATCAGCCCTCCAAAATCTTGGGCTGCGTGGCTTGTCAACCATTGACTGGTCGGCTTTGATGGCGCACAAACAACGTTATGTCGATGCCGTTGAACCCCGGAAAATTCGCGGGCTGGATGATGCTGGGATTACCCGTTTCTATGGTCGGGCGGCGTTTGTGAATGACAATACGGTCGCGGTGGGTGACACCGGCGATCAGATTAAGGCGCAAGATTGGGTGATTGCCACCGGACAACGGCCCAAGACGTTAACGTTTCCTGGTGCTGAATTCACGCAAGATTCTGAAGCCTTTTTGAACTTGCCAGCAATACCAGATGATGTGACGTTTATTGGCGCTGGGTATATCGGAATGGAATTTGCCAATATTACCCAAGCTGCTGGCGCCCACACACGGATTGTGACTGCCGGCCCAACTGCCTTGCGGTCATTTGATCAAACCTTAGTTCGCCAGCTCATCACCGACATGCAAGAAACGGGCATTGACTGGTATTTTAATGCCACTGTTCAACGCATTACGCAGACGTCAGCTGGGCGTTTAATGGTGACATTGGTTGATGGGACACAATTTGAAACGGATCGGGTGTTTGCGACGGCGGGTCGCGTGGCCAATGCGGATCAACTACAGCTGGAAAATGCAGGAGTAATCTGGGAGACAACGGAAATTCCGGTTGATGACCATTTGCGCACGTCAAACCCACATATTTATGCGATTGGGGATGTCGGGGGTTCACCAGTAGCTAAATTAGTGCCGACTGGGAACCATGAAGGGCGTTACGTGGCGCAAGTCATTGCTGGATTGACCACCGCCCCTATTACGTACCCAGCCATTCCGGTGGTGGTATTTGGCACCCAACATATTGCGCAAGTTGGGGTATCGGTTGAAGCAGGACTGGCGAAGGGGTATCGGGTAACGGATATTGATATGAGTCAAGTCATGCCATTTTATCGCTATAATGATACGGCACGGGTACGGACAGTCCTGGATGATGACGGACATATCGTTGGTGCGAGTGTGATTGCCGCTGAGGCCGAAGAAGTCATTAATTATTTTGTCACAGCGATTAATGAACGACGGACGTTAGCGGAAACGCAAGCTAACTTATATGCTTATCCATCATTAGGGTCAGAATTTGCAACATTTTATTAAAAGCCATCGTCTTAGACGATGGCTTTTTTCGGTTGTATTGGGCCGTAAAAAGCACAAAAAAAGCAGTCCGAAGACTGCTACTAACATTGCCCCTGTTGGATTCGAACCAACGCATAGTGGCACCAGAAGCCACCGCCTTACCGCTTGGCCAAGGGGCAATTACTCTATATATTTTACAGACTTTACCTGTATTTTGCAAGCCTCAAAACGGGCTTTGTCAAATCATGATTTATTGTTTATACTAGGGACATAATAAAGGGAGAACAATCATGGCATACGCAACTTATGAAAATACTGTCGAAAAACTTAAAAAGCATCGCATCACGATTCGCGGGATTGCGTTGATTGGGTATGAAAACCAACACCGCTATCAACCGGACTTGACGTTAGAACAAGTCGAAGAAGCAGTGGTCAGTATTTTGCATAAGCGGGTCGTGCAACATCAAATTTGGGTGGCGCTAGAATTAGATCGTTTGGCCGAAGCCCATTTACTTGAATCACCTTTACAAGATTTGGTCGAAGGGGATGATTCACTTTTTGGTGTGGATGAAACACTTGGTACAGCCATTGCCATGTCCTATGACACCATTGGCGTGACGAATTATGGCTATATTGATAAGACAAAAGTTGGGTTAGTTGGCGAATTGGATCGTTTAGGGAAAACAACGTCAGCTGTAACCACTTTTGCGGATGATATTGCGGGTGCCTTAGCAGCCGCTGCAGCCTCAAAAATTGCGCATAACTATGCAAGAAATATTGTGACAAACTAAGACGCCCGCCAGTTAACGCGCCGGCGTTTTTATTTTGATTTGCAAAATCGGTCTATACCAATTATAATGAGGATAGATAGAAAAAGGAGGCAGTGTCGAAGCACACCAATTGTTCAATATCTGCATTTGAATAATGAGGCTACTGTGACACGTATAATCATGGTAAAATTATTGAAAAACATTGATCTTTACACAGGCTACAAGCATATGCCGGATGCGTATATCCGTTTTTCTGATACGATTTTAGATGTCGGGTATATGGCCGATTTTGTCCCAGATGCGGCAGATACAGTTATTGAAGAGGCCAGTGGTTGCTTAGTGGTGCCTGGCTTTATCGATGTGCATAAGCACGGTGGTTATGGCTTTGATACGATGGATGGTGATCCAGAGAAGCTTGATCAAATGGTTAATTTGATGGTGACGGAAGGGATTACGTCGCTTTTCCCAACGACCATGACGCAGTCACCGGAAAATATTGAACGTGCTTTGGTGACGATCGATCAAGTAGCGAAAAAGAATCCAGTTATTCAAGGGATTCATTTGGAAGGGCCATTCATTAACAAAGTCTTCATGGGTGCTCAGCCAGAAGAATACATTGTTGATCCTGATACTGAATTGCTCAAAAAGTGGTATGCCTTGTCTGGAGAACGGATTCGCTTAGTCACGTATGCGCCCGAAAATGGGGGTATCCCTGATTTTGAAGCGTTTATGTTAGCACATCACATTCGGCCATCAATTGGGCACTCTAATGCCACACGTGAACAATTGATCCATTCACGCGCGACGCACGTGACACATCTTTATAATGCGCAACGGCCTTTGCATCATCGTGAACCTGGTGTCACAGGACATGCCATGTTGGAATCTTCAATCACAGCAGAACTCATCGCGGATGGTTTCCACATTGCCCCTGATATGCTAGAACTCGCCTTTCGTTTGAAGGGCCCGGAACAGTTAGAACTCATTACGGATTCCATGCGCGCTGAAGGCCTGGGTGATGGCGTTTCTGAACTTGGTGGGCAAAAAGTGATCATTAAAGATAAGCAAGCCCGACTTGAAAATGGTCATCTCGCGGGTTCTGTGCTCGCGTATGATGATGCATTCCGTAATATCCAACAAATGACCTCTGCTGACATTCAAGCAGCTGTTCAAATGAGTTCGGTTAATCAAGCGCGTGAATTTGGCTTGACCCAAAAAGGTGAACTGGCCATTGGCAAAGATGCTGATTTTAATTTATTTAATAAGGAAGGTATGCAACTCCAAGCGACTTATTCACTGGGTCGCCGATTTGCACGGGAAAATTAATGACAAAACCTGCGACACCACGTTACATCCAAATCCATAATCAAATTAAAGCGCGCATTGAAGCGGGAGAATGGCAGTCACATAAGCGCCTACCGGCCGAACGTGAATTAGCGGCGGCTTTTAATGTGTCACGCATGACGTTACGGCAAGCTGTGCAAACACTTGTTGACGAAGGCTTATTGGAACGTAAAGTTGGGTCTGGGACGTATGTCGCAGAGCAAAAAGTTTCTGAGCGCGCCCTGGGCATGACCAGTTTTACGGAATTGATGGCGGCGACCGGGCGTGTGGCGCGTACCAAAACGGTGAGTTATAAAGTCACATCACCGTCAGCGTCAGAAATGACCCATTTACAATTGACCCAAAACGATGAAGTCATTGTGATGGAACGGTTGCGTATGGGGGATGACGAACCCATTTTGCTTGAACGGACGACCGTGCCAGCAAAGTTGGTGACAAATTTTTCTAAGCATGACCTAACCGAATCATTATATGTGACGTTGGGCAAGGCTGGCGTACAACCTGGGCGCGCAGAACAAACAATTTCGGCCAGCCTAGCCAATGAACGTTTGGCAGAATTGTTAGCCATTAAGCGTGGGGATGCGATCTTGACGGTTCGTCAAGTATCTTTCGATCAAAATGACGTGCCGTTTGAATATGTCCGCTCATACTATGTGGGCGAGCGATTTGAATTCACATTGACGCGATAACGTCAATTGCTTTCAAGGATTTTATTGTAAAAATAATAAAAATGCTAATACGCGACGTATTAGCATTTTTTATAAGCGATTAAATTTGATAAAAGTGCTTACTTATGGCTTAACTTTTTGGCGAGGTAATCACCGACCACTTGTACAATCAAGACAAGAATTAAGACAAGGATTGTGGCAAACCAGGTCGTATCTGTGGCAAAGCGGTTATAACCATAAGAAATGGCCATGTTACCCAAACCACCAGCACCGATAGCCCCAGCCATGGCTGTCAAACCAATCAAGCTAATCAGTGTGACAGTTGAGACACGGATGATTTCTGAACGGCCTTCACGCAAGTAGACGCCGAAGATAATATCCCAAAATGAAGCACCCACAGCTTGTGCGGCTTCAACAATACCGCCATCCACTTCGGATAAAGCGACTTGCACTTGACGGGCATAGAAAGGAAAGACACCAAGGGATAATGGCACCAACGCTGCGGTTGTCCCGATTTGTGTGCCGACCAGAAGTTTAGTAAACGGCGCAATGGCGGCCAGTAAGATAATAAACGGTACGGCACGGAAGATTGACACGACTTTATCTAGCAGCCAAAAGAGCGCGCGATTTGGGGTAATCCCGTTAGGAGCGGTAATGACTAAACCGACCCCAAAAATCAGGCCAAGCAAGCCACCAAATAGTGCCGACCAGAAGGTCATAAAGAGTGTTTCATTGATGGCTGTTAGCCAACCTGTATCACCAGTCCAGCCTTGATAAACCACGTTTGGAAATGTCTGTGCGAACCATGTTTGCATGATTATTGCCCTCCTTTAAGGATTTCAATTTCAACATGATGATCAGCTAGGGTTGAAATCGATGCTTTAATTTGTTCTGGGGTTCCGGATAGAATGACGAGTAATGAGCCGACCGGTGTGTCTTGTAAGACTTCAATGTTACCGTACAAGATATTGGCAGTGACATTGAAATCACGGAAAAGCCCGGCAATGAGTGGTTCATCGGTTGTTTCACCAACATAAGCCAAACGCACAAAAATTTCGTTGGGTTGTAAGTTTTGAACCATTGGTTGTGCCGAAATCGTTTCAATCGCCTTATCAATATTTGTGGCAGTTTCGATGAATTCTTTCGTTAATTGTTCCTTTGGTTGGGCAAAAATATCGAGTAGTGAGCCACGTTCAATGATTTCACCATCTTGCATGACCGCGACCTTATTGGCAATTTCTTTAACGGCTTGCATTTCATGGGTGATCAACACAATCGTTAGACCGAATTCTTGGTTAAGCTTTTTGAGCAAAGCCAAAATTTGGTTGGTTGTCTTAGGATCCAGTG
>USIU01000011.1 GCA_900554745.1 uncultured Leuconostoc sp. | reverse complement strand
TGGCTCGACCGCTGGAATCGCCGCGTTTAACGTGGCAATCGGCTGATCCAACCATGCTTCGACTTGTTGTTGCAACGGGGCTAAGGCTGTCACAATATCTGGTCGCGCGATGTCGCCAACTGGCTTTGTTTCAGCAGCGAACTGCCATTGATCTTGCTGCTTTTGGCCCGTAACCATCGCAAATTTTTTTGCTTGATTGGGCAGTTGCAACGTTAAAACGCCATTCATCATTTGTGGTGGTACATCACCATGCTGGTGTGCGGTCAATAAAATATCTAAATCCAGTGCTTGCGTGAGCTGCCAGGCAATGTTTTCTGTCGTATCGCTTAGTCGCTGACCGGTCACCAAATCACGCTCATACCCGCCATGATAAATGCCAATCACCACATCCGCATGATCACGCAGAGACGCAATCGTTTGTCGGGCTTGATCCAACGGTGCCGTAATTTTAATGCCCTTTAAATGGGTTGGTTGTTCCCAAATATTGATGTAATCGGTGACTAACCCGATTAACCCAACGCGTGTCCCATCCCCCAATGTTTTAATTTGTGCAGGATACAAGGTCTTCCCGTCTATATCCGTGACATTTTCGGCAATTACTGTCGCATCCAGATGGGATAAATGCTGCTGAAGCGCCGTATAGCCAAAGTTAAAATCATGATTACCTAAGGTGACATAATCGTAACCGGCTAGATTCATGGCCGTGGCGACGGCATCTTGCGTCGGATGTTGTTGTAAATATTGCAACATTGGCGAGCCTTGAAACATATCCCCACCATCAATAATCAGTGTTTGCGCATCTTTTTGAAAATGGGTCGCCGCATTGGCTAGGCCTAGCGGCTGTGCGCCAGTCTGGATATCATCCGTTGGCAATAAATAACCATGCACATCCGATGTATAATACAACTTAAAATTTTTCATTGTCTGCTCCTAAAAAAAGACGACCTCGGTCGCCGCCCTATTTTACCCTCGGATAATTTTTTGTCGTAATTTATCCGACAGAATTTCCACGACAAAGACCAAAATGAAGAGGCCGATTAAAATCGCACCCACCTGGTGCCAATGGTACGCACTCAAAGCAAAAATCATTGGCGCCCCGATACCGCCAGCTCCAACCAACCCCAAAACGGTCGCTTCACGTAAATTCATGTCAAAACGATACACTAAAATTGAAATAAAGTCCGGCCCCAGCTGCGGTAAGACCCCGTAGCGAATTTTTTGAAAAAAAGTGGCGCCAAACGCATCCAACGATTCCAAAATACCCGGATCCAAATCTTCAATCGTTTCAATAAATAACTTAGAGATCATCCCAATTGACACAACGGCCAGCGTCATGACCCCGGCAAAGGGTCCAGGACCCGTTACACGAATAAACATCAAACCATAAACAAGTGATGGGATGGTTCGAATTGCCATAATGATAAACCGTGTCACAATCACAACCTGTCGTGGCACAATATTTGTTGCTGACACAAAGGATAGTGGCACCGCAATCACCGCACCCACTAACGTGCCCAAAAATGCAATGGCGATGGTTTGCAAAATTAAGTAGGCCACCCCACTGTCACCCAAACCAAAAAGCAGTTGCGTATCTGGCGTTAATAACCCCGTTAAGATACTTTGCCCAATCTCAAACCCTTTAGCGGTAATATCGGCGCCTTTTAAAGCTGGTGACGACAAACCGACTAACACAAGCAATACCAACACGATGAGCGCATATTGACGGCCACGGCGTGGTGCTTGATCGAGAACTAACGTTAATTTCTGATTCATCTGTGCGCTCCTTAGCTCAAATAGCGACGTAATTGTTGACTCACGGTCTCAATAACCACCACGGCAACAAAGATCGACAACAGAATCATGCCCACACTTTGGAACTCTCGCCAGCCAATTTTTTCATTCAAAATCATGCCAATACCACCCGCACCAACATAGCCTAAAATAGCGGCATAACGCACATTACCTTCAAACGCAAATAACGACGTTGACAAATAAGTCGGCAAAATTTGTGGCAAAATGGTGGTGACAAACGCCCGTGGTGCACTGGCACCGGTCGCAATCAAGGCCTCATAAGCGCCCATGTTCACCGTTTCAATATATTCAAATAGTTGCTTCCCAACAAACGAGAAACTAAATAGGAAAATCGCCACAGTCCCGGCAAATGTTCCCAATCCGAAAATGTAAGTCGCAATCAAAGCGGCAACCAAAGTCGGAATGGTGCGCACAACCGTTAAAATAAATCGCACCACCAAATTAACCAGTCGCTGGTTCATCACATTGTGTGCGGCCAGAATCGCAAACGGCAAAGCCAGCGCAGCCCCGAAAAACGACCCAAAAAATGACATTTGAATGGTGATCAGTAGCGGCTGCCAGACTTGGGCGAAATAGGCCAAATTAGGCGGCCACATACTGGCTAAAATTTGCCAAAAGCCCACAAAATTAGTCAGCAATGTGGTCAAACTAAACCCCGTGACCCAGACTGAAATCCCAATCCCAAGCACCAATAAAGCAAGGATCAACGGTAAGCGTGTAAATTTTTGTGAGACAACTTTCCCGTTAGCTAACTGATAACTTTCGGCTTCAAATAATTGATCGTACCATCTCATGATGACGCCTCATCTTTACTGTAGATTAAATCCAGTGTCGCTTGGGTCATAGCACTAGCCGGCCCATCATATACAATTTGCCCGGCACGAATCCCAATAATGCGTTGTGCATACTCTAAGGCCAAGTCAACGTGGTGAATGTTGATGAGGACTGTTTGCCCTAATTCCTGGTTAATACGCTTAAAGTCATCCATGACTTCATGCGCCGTCACCGGATCCAGTGCGGCTACGGGTTCATCGGCTAATAAGACACTTGGATTTTGCGTTAATGTTCGCGCAAGCGAGACACGTTGCTGTTGTCCGCCAGACAATTGGTCTGTCCGGACAAACGCTTTATCTAACATTGACATGCGATCCAGTGCCTCTAACGCACGGATTTTTTCGGTTTTGGAAAAGACACCAAACAACACCCGCCAAAATGGCATATCTGGCACCAACGAACTCATCACGTTTTTAATGACTGAGATACGTGGGACCAGATTATACGATTGGAAAATCATCCCCACTTTGCGGCGATATTGCCGCAAGGCTTGCCCTTTCAACGTCGAAATCTCAGTCCCATCCACCGTCAGTTGGCCTTCGGTAATCGTGTTCAACCGGTTGATGGTTCGAATCAAGGTTGACTTCCCCGCACCCGACATCCCAATAATGCCAATAAATTCCCCGTCTTGTATTTCTAAATTGATGTCTTTTAGTCCCTTTACCCCATTGGGATAGGTTTTTGAGACATGTTCAAATTTAATCATCTTTGCCGTCCTTATTTTCTCTATGTCAACCACACGTTCTGTTGCATTAACGCAAGAAAAGCGGCGCAAAATTGCGCTGCTTTTCGCTGAACCGTACTGTACTAGTTGATGACTGGCTGATGTTTTTTAATCAGCACATATCATCATGCTGCCGTTACTTTTGTGTGGCTTTGAGTAACTTTTGCGCATCACGTTCGCCATCATAGTTTGACGACTTGGCTGGCACGTAACCTTCATGTGAGTAAACAGCAATGACCTTTTTACCTTCAGGTGTCTTCGCTAAGTTAATGAATGCTTGCGACAAGGCTTTTTTGAAGGCTGGTGTCATGATTTTTGACTTCTTTGAAACCGAGATTGTATCGTTGTAAATGTTCTGTGACACACCGATAACGTTAGTCTCAGCCCAAATTGATTTTGGTTGTTGGTAATCCGTCGTCCACATCTTCGCAAAATCACTCCGGGCATCGGCATAAGTTGGCAAAATATCAATTTGACCAGCTGCCAAACGCGCCATGCCTGAACCATATGAGTCAACCGTCACCGTGTTTTTCAAATCAGCCACTGTTTTACCGTAGCGCTTATCCAGCCAAAGTGAGGGATAAATGTAGCCCGCTGATGACGTTGTTGAAGACAAGCCCCACTTAGCTGAATTCAAATCATCCCATGTTAATTTCTCACCCGCATTCACCTTTTTTGCCAATTCTTGGCCTTTGGCTGATGGTCCTGCAATCAAAATTGAACGGTACGTTGAGACTTGCTTATCCGTCTTTTCAGTTGGCTTGCCATCATTCCACTTGGCAGGATCGGCAAAGTCCTTATTCAAACCAGCACGTGTCGCTGTCAACAACGCCTGCGCACCATCTTGGTACATCACATAAGTCCCACCTGGAATGAAGCCAACATCAGCCGTGCCTGAAGATAAGGCTTCCCCAGCTGCTTCATAACTCGTCCCGACTTTGATATCAACGTTTTTAACGTCATAACCTTCTTTTTTCAATTGTTCAATCAGCAAACCCTTTAATGGTTTGGTCATGGTAATGATTTGATCTGGCTGTTTTGACGGTACAAAGTAAACCTTGAGATCTTTGATCGTCTTATCTGACGTTGCCTTCGATCCTGTGTGCGTGAAACCAAAATAAGCCGCAATGGCAACTAACACAACAACAACAATCCCTGCGAGCGTTTTCGCATTCTTACTCATGGTATTTCTCTCCTTATACCCATCCTGCAATATGTGTCTCAAATATGACTGTCTTCAGCATACGGCACCGATGTCAATAAATACGGTATGGTTGCGTAAAGATGGTGTATATTTGTGTTCTTTACAATATAGCAGAAAAATCGGGTCATTCTCCCGATTTCAAATGATAATCTCCTCATTTTAAAATGAAACATCCGGCACGTCACGAACATTAAACCAAAATAAAACAACTAATCCGAACGTTTGCCTTTTGCGTAACGCCTGTCATAAAAAAAACACAAAAAAACCGAACATTTCTGTTCGGTTTTTCAGCTTTACTGTCGCATTATTTACCTTGCTTCACGGCCGCAACATGGATACGGTTAACGGCACGCATTAAGGCAACTCGCGCTCGTGCCAATTCCGCATCATTCTGATCGTCTTGCGCGTGTGCAATACGTGCTTCGGCACGTTCCTTGGCACTTTGCGCGCGCGAAACATCAATCGCATCAGAAGTTTCTGCACTATCGGCAACGACTGTTAATAGGTCATTCGAAAATTCAGCAATCCCACCATTCACGGCTAACACTTCGCGTTGATCACCTTTTTTGACAATCAATTCGTCAATTGTCAACGCAGCCAGTAACGGCACATGCTTTCTCATGACACCAATTTGACCACCTTGTGTGTTCACAATGGCCAAATCTACGTTTGGTTCATTATATATTTCACCAACAGGCGTCACAATTTGTACGGTGATTCCTGTTGCAGTCGTTTCATCTGCCATCTCTCAATACCCCCTTATTGGGCCATTGTCTTGGCTTTTTCAACAACTTGTTCAATTACCCCAACGTTACGGAAGGCATCTTCTGGCAAATCATCATACTTACCAGCCAAAATTTCCTTAAATGAACGCACTGTTTCTGAAACAGGCACATATTCACCCTTAATCCCGGTAAATGTTTCCGCAACTGAGAATGGTTGTGACAAGAAGAATTGAATACGACGTGCACGGTTAACCGTTGTCTTTTCTTCATCTGACAATTCATCCATTCCCAAAATTGAGATGATGTCTTGCAATTCACGGTAGCGTTGCAATGTGCGTTGCACTTCTGTCGCCACTTCATAGTGTTCTTGTCCCACAACTTGTGGATCAAGCGCTGAAGAAGTTGACGCCAATGGATCCACGGCTGGATAGATACCTTGTTGTGTCAAAGCACGTTCCAAGTTCGTTGTGGCATCCAAGTGCGCAAATGTTGTCGCAGGCGCCGGATCAGTATAATCATCGGCAGGCACATAAACGGCTTGAATTGAAGTAACAGACCCCTTCTTTGTTGACGTAATCCGTTCTTGCAACTGACCCATTTCTGTGGCCAATGTTGGCTGGTAACCAACGGCTGACGGAATACGACCTAGCAAAGCAGACACTTCAGAACCGGCTTGTGTAAAGCGGAAAATGTTATCGATAAACAACAACACATCCTTACCTTCGTTATCACGGAAGCTTTCGGCCATAGTCAAACCAGTCAAAGCGACACGCATACGCGCACCTGGTGGTTCGTTCATTTGTCCATAAACCATGGCAGTTTGACTCAAAACACCTGACTCAGCCATTTCATGGTACATATCATTACCTTCACGTGTGCGTTCACCAACACCCGTAAAGACAGAAATACCATTATGACCTTGCGCAATATTATGAATCAATTCTTGAATCAGCACAGTTTTACCAACACCGGCACCACCGAACAAACCAATCTTTCCACCACGAATATAAGGTGCTAACAAATCAATCACCTTAATTCCAGTTTCCAAAATTTCTGTTGAACTTGCCAATTCATCATACTTTGGCGCAGCACGATGGATTGAATGACGTGGTGTATCAGGTGCCAATGGGCCATCATTATCGACTGGTTCACCCAACACGTTGAACACACGACCCAATGTCGCATCACCAACTGGCACTTGAATCGCAGCGCCAGTATCCGTTACTGACATACCGCGTTGGAGGCCATCAGTTGAGTCCATCGCAATGGTACGAACCACACCGTCGCCCAGTGCCAATGATACTTCAACTGTCAAAGTTTGACCGTTGCCCTTATCGATTTTAAGTGCGTTATTAATTTCAGGAATGACATCCCCTGGTTCAAACGCAACATCGACGACCGGACCAATCACTTGTACGACTTTTCCAGTACTCATTGTCGTTTTCCTTTCAATTTAGCATATGACACCGTTTAATTGTGTCACGCATGACTGCCTACACGCAGTGTTTTATTTGATTTGTTCATACAGCTGGTCGCACGCTACTCAAGCGCGGCCATACCACCCGTAATTTCTGTAATTTCTGTCGTAATTGCTGCTTGACGCGCACGGTTAAACTGCAACTCCAAGTTACTAATCAGATCCTTGGCGTTATCAGTTGCGCTCTTCATCGCTGTTGATGAAGCCGCATGTTCAGCCGTTTTTGCATCAAGAACAGCCTCATACACGAGACTTTGTGCAAATTGCGGTAACACCACGTTTAAGACAGCTGTTGTATCTGGTTCGATTTCATACGCACTTTGGACGTCTAACGCTGCTTTCGCTGCGTCAGTCCCACCCATCGCATCCAACGTATCCCCTGTTAAAGGTAAGAGCTGTACATCACGATATTCACTCGTCAAGCGGTTGACAAAGTGATTGTACACGACATGTAACGCATCAAATACTTCTGTCTCATACAAACTCGTCACCGTTCGCACAACTGAACGAATTTCGTTAAATGATGGAATATCTGACACACCACGATGCTCTAAGATGACGTTAAAGCCACGCTTTTTATAGAAATCAGCACCATTACCACCAACTGCTAAAATCACCGTGTTACTTTGATCCAAACCCAAACGTGCCAACAAGGCATTGGTTTGCTTAATAATGTTGGCGTTGTATGAACCCACTAAACCACGATCAGAGGTAACCACAAGAATCCCAGTCGTCTTGATTGGGCGTTGTGCAATCAGTGGAATGTGCTTAGCATCGGCATTATGGAACAAATTCGCTGACACTAAATGTTCAACAACCGCCTCTAAGCGTGCAGCATAGGCTTGATAACCCGCACTGTAACGTTGAATTTGGTTGAGTTTAGCTGTTGAGACCATTTGCATGGCACTCGTAATTTGCCGCGTCTTTTTTGTGGATGAGATACGACGCTGAATATCTTGCAAAGAAGCCATTGCAGCGTCCTCCTATTATTCTGCTGCTGAACCAGCAAAGCCAGCCTTGAAGGCTTCAATTGCTGAATTCATAACAGCTTCATCGGGCAAGTCCTTGGTTGCGACAATTGTCTTAAAGATGTCGTCTGCATTCGCTGCAACATAAGCAATCAATTCGTCTTGGAAACGTTGAATATCTTCAATAGCCACGTCATCTAGATAACCACGTGTCAAGGCATACAAGACCAAGACTTGTTGTTCAACCGGCATTGGATGATGCAAAGGTTGCTTCAAAACTTCAACCGTACGACGACCACGTGCCAACTTCGCTTGGGTTGCGGCATCCAAATCAGAACCGAATTGCGCAAAGCTTTCCAATTCTCGGAATGAAGCCAAGTCCAAACGCAAAGTACCGGCAACTTTCTTCATCGCCTTAATTTGGGCATCCCCACCAACACGTGAGACAGAAGTTCCCGCATCAATGGCTGGGCGGACACCGGCGTAGAATTGTTCGGCATCCAAGAAAATTTGACCGTCCGTGATTGAAATCACGTTAGTTGGAATATAAGCCGACACATCACCAGCCTGTGTTTCAATGATTGGCAAGGCTGTCATTGACCCGCCACCGAGTTCATCTGACAACTTGGCAGCACGTTCTAGCAAACGTGAGTGCAAGTAGAACACGTCACCTGGATAGGCTTCACGGCCTGGTGGACGACGAAGAATCAATGACAGCTCACGATAAGCCGTGGCTTGCTTTGATAAATCATCATACACAATCAACACGTTTTTGCCATTGTACATGAATTCTTCACCCATTGCTGCACCGACATAAGGCGCCAAATACAACATTGGGGCTGGTTCTGAAGGCCCAGCATTCACAACAATGGTATAATCCATCGCACCAAGTTGACGTAACATTTCAACTTGCGTTCGTACAGTTGAATCTTTTTGTCCGATCGCCACATAAATGACAATCATGTCTTGATCTTTTTGATTCAAAATCGTATCCATGGCCAAAGACGTCTTACCCGTCTTACGGTCACCGATAATCAATTCACGTTGACCACGACCAATTGGCACAAGCGCATCAATCGCCTTAATACCAGTTTGTAGTGGTTCAGAGACAGACTTACGTTCCATGACACCAGGTGCCTTAACTTCAACCGGACGTGTCTTGTCTGTCTTAATTTCACCCATACCATCAATGGGTTGTCCCAACGCGTTCACAACACGCCCAATTAATTGTTCGCCGACCGGTACTTCCATGATGCGGCCAGTACGCTTAACTGTATCACCTTCGCGAATATCGTCATAATCACCAAGAATGATGATACCGACTTCACTTGATTCGAGGTTTTGGGCCATTCCGAACGTGCCATTAGCAAATTCGAGCAATTCACCAGCCATAACATTGGCCAAGCCAGTTGCACGGGCCACACCGTCACCAATATAAGTAACAGTTCCCACTTCTTCCACAGTTAGCGTTGTGTCGAACTTTTCGAGCTGTTGCTTAATTAAAGCAGAAATTTCTTCAGCTTGAATCGCCATTATTCTTCCTCACTAACCTAATAATTGTGCCTTCATTTTGGCAATTTTTGTTTGCAGACTGCCGTCAATCAAAGTGGATTGTGACTGCAAAATCACACCCCCAAGAATTGTCGTATCCACAACATTTGTAAGATTAACCTGCTTTGCGCCCGTTTTAGCGGCAAAGACGTCGGCTAATCGTGATAAACGTGCGTCGTCTAGTGCAACAGCAGTTGTTGCTGTGACATCAACAATACCGTTGGCCTCGTTATAATAGTGATTAAACGCCTCAACCACCAGGGTCAAAACGTTGAGACGTTGGTTACGCGCTAAGAGTTTCACCAAATTTTGCACTGGTTCAACTGCGCCTTGTGTCAACGTCTGTAACAAATTATCACGAACTTGTGCGTCAACATCATGAGATGTTACTGCCTGAATCAAATCTGGGCTGTCAGCAAGCACGGCCTTAATCGCACGTAAATCTGCTAGCGTTTCATCAACTGTTTGCTGTTCACTAGACAAGTCAAAAATTGCTTTGGCGTATTGGTTAGCGACATCTTTAAGACTTTTTGCCATCCCAATACTCCTTATTTAGTTTCTAAATCTGAAATGTAAGCATCAATTAATGCTTGTTGATCATCTAACGAGAGTTCTTTTTGCATCAGCTTAGAAGCAATCGCCACTGAGAGCGCTGCTACGTCGTCTTTTGCGTTAGAAATCGCGTCTTCCTTGAGCTTCTCAGCATCTGTTTGCGCTTGCTGATTAATTAAAGTTGCACGTTCAGAAGCAGCAGCAAGTAATGCTTCACTTTGCTTTTGTGCGCTAGCTTTGGCGTCAGCGACAACTTTTGTTGCTTGTTGACGCGTATCAGCCAATTCACTTTGCCGTTGTGCGGCTAACTTTTCGGCTTCTTGACGTGCTTTTTCAGCCCCGTCAATGTCCGACGAAATTTTCGCAGCACGTTCGTCAAGTACTTTAGTCAACGGCCCGTAAGCCACCTTCTTCAAAATAACCATCAGCACGAGGAATGAAATGATAATAAACAGCATATTACCGAGTGGCAATTGATGTGCTGCTAAGGTTGTTAAACCAAACATGATTTTCCTCCACTCATTCTATATGATTACTTGCCCATCAACATAAAGGCGAAGACAATTGACAAAATTGGCATAACTTCGACCAACGCAACACCCAAGAACATACGAGACAACAAACGGCTTTCAAGTTCTGGTTGACGACTCATACCTGCTAAGAATTGTGAAATCAAAACACCGTTTCCAATACCACCACCAATAGCGGCTCCAGCGGCTGCAATACCCGCTGCGATTACACCAAGATTGTGCAAATCCATGAGATTACTCCTTATTCATATCGTGTCGACAGCAGACGATTCACGTCTTGTGCCAACCGCATTCTATTTTTAGTTGGATGAAACGCTCCCGCGTGTTGTTTGGCAAGAGCAACATTGCGCTACTCCTAGCCACACCATTTATTCGTTACCTGACAACTGTGCAATAAACACACCAGTCAAGATTACAAATACGTAGGCCTGTATTCCACCGATAAAGAGTGAAAAGCCTTGCCAGACCATTTCAATCGGCAATGCCAACACTGTCCAGAACCCATTAAAGTGTCCCGGCCAAGCGAGGCTTTTAGCCACGAGTGTCAATAACATTTCACCAGCGAAAATGTTACCAAACAAACGCAGTGATAACGTTAAGAAGTTAGCCAATTGTTCAATGATATTAAGGGGTAGCATCCAAGCATAAGGGGTCAACAACATATTTTTAAGGTAACCCTTAAAACCAAGTTGTTGGACACCCATACCGTGGGCTACCATCAATGTCATCACGGCTAACGTCATCGTCACGATCGGGTCCGCAGTTGGGGACTTAACATAAGTCACCCCATTTGCACCCTGCAATTGCAGCAGCATACCCATTTCGTTTGCCACAATAATGAAGAAAAACAACGTAAATGCGTACAAACCAAATTGGCGTGCTTGTTTCTGTGGCAATTGGCCATCCACGATGTTGTTCGTAAAATCAAGTAAGTATTCGATCATATTCTGTCGCTTACCTGGTCGTATTGACAACTGACGTGTGAGCACAATTGATACAATCACAACGATTGCCATAGCCAGCAACGTTGAAATTATTGTACCCCAGTCAAACGTGAGGCCAAGAAACTCAAACGGTGCCGTAGGGTCATCCATGCGCCTTCTCCTTTCTCAATAAATTTTTGGCGAAATGGTCGTAAACGGCTATTCGTCATAACATATAAATCTATAATACGCTTTTAAAAATGAAATACAACTGTTTTACCCCACTTTTTCACAAAGAAAGCGTTTCATTTTTTTTACAGCACAAAAAATATAATTTTGATGCGTTTCACAGACGATTTATCGCATTTTCAACGAAATTATAACCAAAATAAACGTGTAATAACTAGGCGCAGTCCGACTTCATCAAAATTTAACGACTCATCCCCTCAATTCGCATTTTGTGTCAGTACGACTTGACCTATCGTCTCCTAATCCCAAATAAATCATCCCTTTGGCCTCAAATATCGGTTTTTTTGTGATAAAAAAAACAAGTGGTGACCCACTTGTTACTTTTCGCTCGCCGCTACTTTCGGCAACGTTAAATTCAAAATAATCCCCAACAAAGTTGCAATGGCCACACCAGAAAAATCAACTTGTGGTCCAAGTTGCAAATGGAAATTACCAATACCAATGACCAAGATTGGGGCCGCCAGCATTAAATTACGCTTTTGCGTGTAATCAATTTTGTTATCAACAATGACTTGCAAACCAGCCGCGGCAATCACACCGTACAAAACAAAACCAACCCCACCGGTAACCGCACCTGGAATCGTTGAAATCAACGCTGATAACTTACCAATGAAACTGAAGACCACGGCAAAGGCCGCGGCACCACCAATAACCCAAACGGAATAAACACGGCTTAACTGCATGACGCCAATGTTTTCACCATAAGACGTGACCGCTGGTCCACCAACTAATCCCGCCACAATTGAGGCTGTTCCATCACCGGCTAATGTGCGCTTAAGCCCCGGGTTCTTAAAGAAATCATGTCCCGTCACTTTTGACAACACCATCAAATGGCCCAAATGTTCCGACAATGTAACCAAAGCCAGTGGGGCCATACTTAAGACAGCGGCAGGGTAAAAATGAAAGCCATCCTTACCCATAAACGTCTCAAAGTCTGGTAACTGGAACCAATGTGCTGCAGCCACTGGTGATAAATCAACCAAACCAAATAGCAAAGCGACAATATAACCAAAGATAATCCCTAAGAGGACTGAGAGTAGGCCCAAAAACCCTTTGAGAAACATGTTAAAGGCAATGGTCCCAAGCAATGTGATGAGCGCCACCACAAAGATTTTCCAATCATATTTGCCATTTAACATCGTGGCTGAACTAGCAGCCGAACCAGCCAAACTCAACCCAATCACCACAATGATGGGCCCGACTAATTCCGGCGGGAACAAGCGATCAATCCAACGGGTCCCAATAAACGTCACAATCCCTGCGACCACAAGGTAAACCAACCCGACAGAAATAATGCCTTGGGCAACCCCAGGATAACCAACCGTCTTCATCAAAGACGTCATCGGAATAATGAAGGCAAAACTCGAGCCCATATAAGCCGGAATATTTCCACGCGTAATCAGCATATGGAGTAATGTTCCGACACCAGAGGTAAAGAGCGCTACCCCAGGATTTAAACCAACCAATAATGGCACAAGGACTGTTGCACCAAACATTGAGAATAAATGTTGCAATGATAGCCCAAACCACGTCCAAAAAGGTGGTTTATCATGGACATCATAAATCGCATTATTTGATTTTGTTGTCATAACCATGCTGTGTCAACTCGCATTAACACATCCTCCTAAATATTCTAAAACCCACAACCAGCGCGAGCTTCAACACTCCCATTATAAACCAAAAAACCTGACACATGTATGTCTGATGTCAGGTTCTTATTGTATGCAATTATCAGGTTGCGCTGCAAACGCAGATTGAAGCTGAAACATTCACGTTCGGTCATCTTCTCGCTTCTTGCCAATTTATCACGCCTACGATGCTTGTCACTGTTGTCCAGAAAATGTCATCTGCTGTTATGTTTAATTAACGTAGTGGATAAATTTTTATCACGTTGGTTAATGGTTCAAATCACGCTTTGATGTGATCCCTTAGGATGTTATTGTTATTAACCATTGTCTACAAGTTGATGCCCTAACGCTGCAATTTCTGATGAATTACTTTGCGTCATTAATGGCCTCCTCTTTATTTGTTAGCTTTAGTATAACACGAAATGTAAACGCTTACAATATAATTAAAAATAAAAACAACCGCAGCTCATCACAGCGCTTGTTTTTAGCATTACATTTTTTCTTCAAGGACGACATCTGGATACTTGTCGTGGAACCAGTTCATGGCAAACTTGTTTTCAAACAAGAAGACCGGTTGATCATAGCGATCCTTCACCAACAAGTTACGGCTTGAGGCCATTTTCTCGTCTAATTGTTCCGGCGCAATCCAGCGCGCAACTTTTGACCCAATTGGCTCAAATTGAATTTCAACGTTGTATTCATTTTCCATGCGGAATTGGAACACTTCAAACTGCAATTGGCCCACGGCCCCGATAATATACTCACTACCCTGCCAAGACTTGTAGAGTTGAATCGTACCTTCTTGCACCAATTGTTGAATGCCCTTGTGATAAGACTTTTGCTTCATCACATCTTTAGCAATCACGCGATTAAAAAGTTCCGGGGTAAAGGTTGGCAAATCTGGGAATTGCACGACTTTTTTGCCGGCATAAATGGTGTCCCCAATTTGGAAGTTCCCCGTGTCATAAACCCCAATAATATCGCCCGGCACAGCCGTCTGCACGTTCTCACGTTCTTCAGCCATAAACTGCGTGACGTTTGATAACTTCAACTTCTTGCTGTTGCGTTGTAACGTGACATCCATCCCACGGCTAAATTCACCCGATACAATCCGCACAAAAGCGATGCGATCACGGTGACGGGGGTCCATGTTGGCTTGAATCTTGAAGACAAAGCCAGTAAACTGGGCATCTTCTGGCGCCACGACTTGTTCATCAACGGTTGTCACCGCAGCGGGGGCTGGCGCGTAAGCCAGATAATCCCGCAAGAATTCAGTTACCCCAAAATTAACCAGGGCTGACCCAAAGAAAACTGGGGTCAAACGACCATGCGCAATTGCCTCACGGTCAAACGGATTACCCGCATCCCGTAACAATTCAATCTCATCCATGGTTTCGTCTACCACTTCAGGATGCGATGAGGCATTCTTAAACGGTACCATTGTGTCCCGTTGCAAGTCATAAATTCCTTGCAAAATCTGCCCTGACCCGACTGGCCAATTCATCGGATAAGCTTGAATTCCCAAAACTGATTCTAGTTCGTCTAACAAGTCCAATGCTGGTCGCGCATCACGGTCAATTTTGTTAAAGAACGTAAAGACAGGGATGCCACGCTGGGCGACGATTTCAAAGAGTTTCTTAGTTTGTGGCTCAATCCCTTTGGCGGCATCGACAACCATGACAACCGAATCCACGGCCATCAATGTCCGGTACGTGTCTTCAGAGAAATCTTCGTGCCCTGGGGTGTCTAAAATATTGATCCGCTTACCGTCATAATCAAATTGCAACACAGAAGACGTCACCGAAATCCCACGTTGTTGTTCAATTGCCATCCAGTCGGATGACGCGAGTTTATTTGAGCCGCGGCCCTTAACAGTCCCGGCCTCACGAATGACCCCACCGTGCAGCAACAATTGCTCTGTCAGTGTTGTTTTTCCGGCATCGGGGTGCGAAATGATCGCAAAAGTACGACGATTTTTTAATTGTTCTTGAAAGTTTTCCATAATCTCTAGTTTACCTGATACAGTGGTGTTTCACAACAAAAAAAGCACCGTCTACGGCGCTTAGTCTTGTCAAATATCACGACCACATAATTATTTTTTCCCTGACACATATAAAATTTCACGGCCAGCTAACGCTTGTACATCACGATAGTTTTCGGGATAGCGCGCATGCAACAAAGCAGTATCTGCGGCTGTCATGCCAATGGGTTGTGCCAAAACGAGCCACGTCACATCTTGACCTAACGGTGGTGTTGTCAAGGAACCCACATAGCGAAAATACGCACGATCAGTGGGTAGTAACCCAACGAGTGTTTGTGCGGCCACCGGCCCGTTTAAAATGGCCTGAATAGGGGT
>USIU01000010.1 GCA_900554745.1 uncultured Leuconostoc sp. | reverse complement strand
AATTGGCACAATGACATTCCCAATTACCATCACGAGAATGCAGCCAACAATGATTTCAAAAATCGCATTAAATGACACAATGCTAATTAACCAGCCCAGCAAGTTGTGATTTGGAATACCAGTGAAATTCGTCTGCATCACCGTAAACCCAATCGTTGTCAGTAAGACCACCCCAACAGTATTGATTAGGGCGGCCAAAATACCCAATAAGCCTAAACCAAGCGTTCTGACCCCAACTGGGCGTTGCCGTAAGAACCGGTTAAATAACCAACCAATGATGAGTCCGACTAAAATACGTGGTATCAATGCCGTGAATGGATTTTGAAACATCAGTGAACCAATGGTACCCGGATGCGTCAAAGCATTGAAAAAGGAAATCATACCCCAGAAAAAACCAACAATAGCGCCGTATTTTGGCCCTAAAATAATCCCAGCTAGCGCCACCGTAAACTGGACAATTGTGGCACTAGCACCAATCACAAAGGCCCCCAATGGCATGGTGCCTAACCAAGGCACCAACGTTTGTACAAACACAATGGCCACAAACAGCGTGGTCATAATATAATATTTTGTTTTTTGATTTGTCATAATCTCTCAGCTAAAGCGTCGCCTTTTTAACTGCCCTCCTACATGATAAATCTATTGTATCTCATGTTATATGTTGAACACAATGCTTAGACAAGACATCACCGGTACGCATGTGATCGTCTGGATAACCCTCATCACGTCTGGTGCAGTAATTGTTCTGCCGTTAACAAGATGTTCCCACCAGCCATTTGGGTGTAATCCCTGAGTTTAATCACAACCACTGGCACACTAAATTCATCAGCTTGCCGTTGGATTTCTGCCTTAAGATAAGCTAATTGCGGGGTTAATAGGATGATATGTGGCTGTGCATCACGCAATTGCTCATCAACATGTGATTGAGACGTCACAACAATCGTATAGTTTTTACCTTGGGCTGTGGCGGCTTTCGCGATTGCCGACACCAATAGGGTAATGGTCGCAGTCTGATCACAAATCAGCATCAGTTTCTTATTGTCTGTGGCCATGGACGAGATCTCCTTAACGCTAAATCTGATGGTATTAAGTCCAGTATAGCGCGATTTTTAATCATAAGTAAGCGCTACCATGACTAATTGTAACAAAAAAAGTTACGATCAACATCGTAACTTTTTAACATTATCTTATTCAAAACCTTCAGTTAACGCTTCCGGATAGAATTCACGGATAATTTCGGCTTCGTGCTTTGATAATTCTGGGAGGGCTGGATCAGCCCCTAAATCTTCGTGATACATGCGATCACGTGGTGACACACCACCGGCCGCATGGGTAACCTTAATCCGAACGCCATCGTAATCTTTGGCATCACCAGCTGTTGCTTCATCTTCGAGATGTAACTGTGAGACCATCAACAAGAGACGGACATCCGCATGGAGATCAGATAGTAATTGTGCCTGTTCAGCCGTCAAATACAAAGTCAAGGCTGCTTCCGCATTCTTACCAATCAATTCAGCTGAACGTGCTTCTTCCAATGCCTTATTGACAGCATCACGCATTGTCATAAATGTCGCCCAGTTGGCGAGTAAGTCACTGGTATCCCCAAGATCTTTTACTTCTGGCATTTCTGACAAGTAAGCAAAATCCGCTGCTTCGTTTGGTAAGTATTCCCACACTTCTTCAGCTGTGTGTGGCAAAATTGGTAACATTAACTTTGTCAAAGCGAGCAACGTTTCGTAGAAGACTGTTTGCATTGAACGACGCGCATGTCCTGTTGGTGCTTCAACATAAACCACATCCTTGGCAATATCCAAGTAGAATGCTGACAAGTCAACGTTGACAAAGTTAATCATCCGCTTAAAGATATCATTGAATTGGTAGTTATCATAATAACCGCGCACATCTTTGACAAAGTCATTTAACAAAACTGAGAAGTATTGGTCGTGACCCGCGCGATCAGCAAACGCTACGGCATCAGTGTCATAGTTAAAGTCAGATGTGTTGGCTAACAAGAAACGTAACGTATTCCGTAGCTTACGATAACTTTCAGACACTTGCTTCAAAATGTCGTTTGACACTGGCATATCTTGTGAAGTATCCACAGAAATTGTCCACAAACGAAGAATTTCAATCCCCATTTGATCCGCCACATCAAGTGGTGAAATCGTGTTCCCTAATGACTTTGACATTTTGTTGCCGTTACCATCAAGCGTAAAGCCTTGTGATAACACATTTTTATATGGTGCATGACCAGTTGCCGCCACTGACGTAATCAATGATGAGTTGAACCAGCCACGGTATTGATCAGAGCCTTCCAAATACAAATCAGCTGGGTAATCAAGCTGTTCACGTGTGTCCATGACCCCTGCCCAAGATGAACCAGAATCAAACCAAACATCCATAATATCTTCTTCTTTTGTGAAGATACCATTTGGTGAATGTTCATTGGTGTAGCCTTCTGGCAATAGGTCTTTTGCGTCATGTTCAAACCAATAGTTTGAGCCGTGCTTTTCAAACAAATCAGCAACATGATTGATCACTGCTTGATCAAGAATTGGTGTTTGATCTTCTGCATAGAAGATTGGCAATGGCACACCCCAGACACGTTGACGTGAGATGACCCAATCACCACGATCACGAATCATGTTGTACAAACGCTTCTTACCCCATTCAGGATAGAAATTCACGTTGTCCAATTCATCTAAGATATTTTGACGGAACTTTTCAACTGAGGCAAACCATTGTGGCACAGCACGCCAGATGATTGGCTTCTTCGTCCGCCAGTCAAATGGATAAGAATGCGTAATCTTTTCTTTGGCTAAGAAGACATTAGCTTCAGATAATTTGTTAATCACGAGACCAACAACGTCATCGTAGAACTTACCTTCAAAGTCTGCACCAGCATTCTTAGTCATGTAGCCCTTTTCGTCAACTGTCACCGCAACTTCAAGACCATATTCTTTTCCAACGTTAAAGTCATCTTCACCAAATCCAGGTGCTGTATGGACTAATCCAGTACCAGAATCGAGCGTGACATGATCCCCATTCATCACCAGTTCTTCAACGTCTTCATCCCAAGGATGATAAGCAGTGATACGGTCTAATTCACGACCCTTATAAGTCGCAAGCACGTCATACTTATCCCAACCAAACTTAGGCGCAATGGCTTCTAAACGGCCTGCTGCGACCACGAATTTACGTGTCTCCCCTTCAGGTTGTACCACAACATAGTCCATGTCTGGGCCAAGTGTGATACCGCGTGATGCGGTTACCGTAAACGGTGTGGTCGTCCAAACCACTAAATACGTATCTGAATCAAGGACACCCTTACCATCCTTCACACGGTTGGCATAATAAAGAGAGGTTGAATCGATATCATGATATTCAATTTCTGCTTCAGCCAATGCTGATTCAGATGACCATGACCAATAAACCGGCTTTGAACCCTTAAAGATATAACCTTTACCGGCCATTTCACCGAAGACACGAACTTGCGCGGCTTCAAATTCTGGTTGCAACGTAATATAAGGGTTTTCCCAATCGGCCATAATGCCCAAGCGCTTAAAGTCTTGGCGTTGCTTATCCACTTGTTCTAAGGCAAACGCCTTGGCTAAATCACGCCAAGCAGCTTTAGGCATTGACTTACGATCATGACCGGCCTTGGTTAGTTGTTGCTCGATTGGCAAACCATGCGTGTCCCAACCAGGCACATATGGCGCATAAAAGCCAGCCATATTTTTATAACGCACAATAATATCTTTCGAAATTTTGTTTAACGCATGACCCAGATGGATGTTCCCATTGGCATATGGTGGGCCATCGTGCAAATTAAAATGTGGCTTTGTTTCGTTTTGTGCCAAACGCTTTTGGTATAAGTTTTCATCGTACCATTTTTGTTGGCGTGCTGGTTCTGTCTTAGGCAGTGAGCCACGCATTGGAAAATCAGTTTTTCCGAGGTTTAGTGTGTCTTTGTATTTCATCAATTGTCTCCTATTTGATTTTTATGATAGGCCATAAAAAAGCGTCCCTAGGCAAATGCCTAGGGACGCTTTCGCGTGGTACCACCCAACTTCGGGTGCAGCAAGCACCCCTCAAGTCAGTGTTAACGATCTGCACCGTTTGAACTTACTACTGGTTCAGTCCAACAAACTCAATAACTGATCTGAAAGGTTACAGGGACGGTCATCTCCAACCACCATGACTCGCTTGACGTATGTTAACCAATCTTTCTGTGTTACGCTTTTTATGAATTATGATCCGGCGTTTCCGCTTCGGGAAACACAACAACTGGTCCTTGTTCAGGTTCAGTCACAGCTTCAGCAACGACTTCTTCCTCAACCACCTCATCAACAGATGGTGTTTCAACGACCACTTGCCCAACGCGGTGAGCTGTCGCTTCACCCATTGGTAAACGATGAACAGCCTCAGCTAAATCACCATTTTCTAATAGTGTACGCTGTTGTGCCAATAATTTCAAGAAGGAATCTTTGAAACTTTCCACTTCGGCACGCAATAGGTTTTGTTCGGCAACCAGTGCGGCATTTTCTTCAGCCAAAAGTGTCGCTTCTGCCGCAGCCTTTGTCCGAGCGTCGCTAATAATTTTTGTTGCCGATTCTTGCGCATGCATCAATTGCTTTTTAACTTCAGCATCTGCATCTTGCTTTAAACGATCCGCCGCTTCTTGCGCAACAAAAATTGATTGGTTAACTTGTTCGCGCTTAGCTTCTAATTCATCAACGCGTACTTGCAATTGTGCATTTTCATGAACCAAGCGGTCACGATCAGCAAGCAAGGCTTCGTAATCACTGTTAATTTGATCCAAAAAGGCATCAACTTCAGAGGCAACATACGCACGTGAGCCCTTTTTAGTAAATTCATGATTTAAAATTTCATCTGGTGTTAATCCCATCATCGTCTCCTTTTAAACAAAACGCTTTGCCATGTTATCGATGAATAATATGAAAAAGTGCTTTAATTTTATCTTTTTTACTATAGCCATCAAGGACAGTCAACTTCACACGACCATATTTGCGAACAGAAATCAGATCCCCAACTTCAACCGTGTGATCAGGTTTAACCTGTGTGACCCAATTCAACCGGACTTGTTGTTGCGTGACCAAGGTTTTGGCTAGACTTCTTGGTATCTCAAATGTTGCTGCAATCACAGCGTCAAGTCGCAACGATGGCAGTAACGCAAACGTTTCTGCCCAATCATCCTCGGTTACAATGGCCTGCGATAGCGATAACGTCGACCAAGAAATTTTTACCCGACCAATCTTTGTGACTGCTTGCTGCAGGTAAGTAACCATCTGCTGATCAACAATGATTTGCCACCGTTGTCCTTGACCAAGGATATCTCCAACCACGGCCCGTTTGATGCCGGCATGCATCAACGCACCTAAGATTGACGCGTGATGCAGTTCCGTGAATTTTGTTGGATAATTGATTTCCAGTACGGCCAATTCAAACGCCGTCTGATCAATTTCATAAACTGACGGCGCAATAATTGCCCGTTGACTTTCAGCACCGACTACGCCACCATCAAAATGACACGTTAAATCAGTTACGCGATTAACCAAGGTGGTCAGAATATATTGTTCTCTTGGGTTTAAAAATGGGGTGAGAATCATACGATACTCATCCTCACTCTGCCGAATCCAGTCACTTGCAAGTTGAATAAACGGTGTTTCTTCAGGTCGAAAGTGCTGTGTAATCGCTGTTGTTTCCCCTACCATATTAGACGAACAATAACACAAGATGTGTTAAACCACTAACGGCAAAATTCAAGGCCAAAATAGCGATAATCGGTGAAATATCTAACACACCAGCAATTGGCGGAATAAAACGGAAGAAGTTCAAATACGGCACAACTATGCGCGCCAGCCATTGACCGACACGAGATTGCTGCGCACCTGGCAGCCACATCATCAAAATATAAATAATGATTGCATACTCATAGTAGCGTGCAATACGAATCACCCAACTTAAAATTTCAAGCATCGTTTAGTACCGCGTGTTGGGTTCCAAATTATCAGTTAATGTGCCTGAAATTTCAAAAGTATCAGGTGTCACTAAAAAGATGGATTGTCCAATCCGTTCAATTTCACCGTTGACGGCGTATACTGCGCCACCCAAGAAATCCAGGATACGCTTAGCTTGCGCCTCATCAATTTGTGTGAAATTAACGATTACGGCTTCGCCACCCAAAATTTGCGAGGCGATGGCACGTGAATCAGAATAAACTTTTGGTTCAAACAAGGCAATTTTACTATTGGCATTGTTTGGATCAGTCGTCATGGGTTGTGTGGCTTGTGGCCCTTGACGTTGGAAATAAGTATTTTGTTGTGGATTTGATTGTACAGGTTGTTGATAGGCTTGTTGGGGCTTCTCTTGGTAACCCGCGTTGCCATAACCTTCTTCATATACATCGTCTTCTTCATTGCTGAAGAGCCGCTTTAGTGTCTCGCCTAATGCCATGATTTCTCCTTAACCGTGTTCGTTGGCAAGACAACGAACACGCTTTTATTAACGTTTCTTAAAGAATGGTGGTTGATCGTCTTCGTCTTCAGCATTTGAAAAGTCAACTGGTGCTTGATTTGTAGTTGGCGTATTAAACACATCAAATGTTTGCTTTTGAACACCATCAAATCGTTCATCTTCAGCAAAAGCATCCTTTGAGGCGCCACTCATGTTCCAGTCAGCGAATGGATCATTTTGCGTTGGCGTTGGGTGCGTTTGCACGTTATCTGCTACCGGCTTTTCAAATACAGAATTTGTTGCTGCCGCTTGTGCTGCGTCAGCAGACGGTGTGCCAAATAGGTTCGCTGGTTTTGTCTTTTGCGTTGGTTGCTTTGTCGCCGCTTCGCTGGCACTCTTTTGTAGACCAGTTGCAATGACCGTCACACGAATTGAATCGCCAAGGTTTTCGTCAATTGACGTTCCAAAGATCACGTTGACTTCACGACCCGCTTCTTGGGCAATCACTTCTGAGGCTGTTTGGGCTTCAAACAATGACATATCCAAACCACCCGTAATGTTCAACAAGACATCTTCGGCACCTGACATATCCACTTCAAGCAATGGTGATGAAATAGCTTGCTTAGTCGCATCAGCGGCACGTGTTTCACCGCTGGCTTGACCGACACCCATCAAGGCCGGACCGGCATCTTGCATGACAGTTTTCACATCAGCAAAATCCAAGTTGATAAAGCCTGGGTTAGTAATCAATTCAGAAATACCACGAACACCTTGGGCAACAACTTCATCGACCACCTTAAAGGCTTCTGACAAAGGTGTGCGCAAATCGATTCGATCCTTCAAGCGTTCGTTGGTAATGACAATCAGTGAGTCAACTGATTCTGACAAGGCTTGGAGCCCTTCAGCAGCAAAACGACCACGCTTAGGGCCTTCCCACTTAAATGGCCGTGTCACCACGGCCACCGTCAAAGCGCCCTGCTCTTTGGCAATACGGGCGACAACGGGAGCAGCACCGTTACCAGTACCACCACCCATGCCGGCCGTAATGACGACCATATCAGCACCAGCCAGTGCTGCGGCAATATCTTCCGCTGATTCTTCGGCCGCCTTTGTGCCACGTTCGGGATTAGAACCGGCACCCAAACCACCCGTTAACTTTGGGCCAATTTGAATTTTAATGTCAGCCTTAGACTTATCAAGGGCTTGGACATCCGTGTTGGCCACGATAAATTCAACCCCATTGACACCTTCTTCGATCATATGGTTAACAGCATTTGAACCACCGCCACCAACACCGATAACTTTAATGATTGCGCCAGCTTCTTGGGCGTCATCAATTGAAAAATCCATGAGTTGTCTCCTTAACTATGTTAATCTTCGCTAAATAAATTTTTGATTGATTGCGTCAAACGACCAAAGAACCCTTTTTTAGGTTGCACATCTTCACGACCATATTGGTAATGGTCAAATGGCTTGGCGTTTGCATCGGTTGTCTCAACGTTTGGCTGCGGCGTCATGGCAATTGTCGTATCAGCTTGTACGTAAGCTGTGTTGTCATGTTGTGCCATAATCACTTGTTTGATCACCTGTTGCGTCATACTCTCACGCGAAGCAAACATGGCATACGCCATTGCACGCGTATAGGATGGATGACGCAAACCGATTTGGTCAGGGACAAACAAGCGGACATTTTCGCCAAGCATGGTTTTGGCAAAATCAACCATGCGAGGCAGTGCAGCATTCCCACCAGTCAAAACAAAGCCACCTGGCATATTTAGCCCATTAACGGCCTGTAATGGTTCAAAAGCACGCGTGAAAATTTGTTCCAGACGCGCAGCAATAATTTCTGACAAATACTTTTCAGAGATTGTCTGTGGTTGGCTTTCGCCGACCACGTCGATCAAGAATGTTTGATCGTCACGCGTTTGGGTTGGATCAGCAAAGCCATAATCACGCTTAATCCGTTCCGCATTCGCATATGAAGTTCCTAACACTGTTGAAATATCCTTTGTGACGTTATCGCCACCTTCTAAATCAACTGTATTAAACTTCAACTTCCGATCATGGATAATAGACGTTGTTGTCTGGCCACCACCCAAGTCGATTAACACCGTCCCAAAGTCTTGTTCACCGTCATTTAAAATACTTGTTCCAATCGCCAAAGGGGCCAACACGAATTCACGCAATGACACACCCGCTTTTTGAATCGCAATTCTTGTATTATCTAAAATTTTACTTGGTCCAATATAGGCCGTGCCACGCATCTCAAGTCGCACCCCAATCATTTCATGGGGATCTTTAATGCCATCAAAACCGTCCACGCTAAATTCGTCAGCAATCACATCAATCACGTCACGATCAGCTGGTAAGTTATTGGACAAGGCTTGTTGTGTCACATGTTGCACATCGTCATAGGTAATGCGCTTATTTTGATTGGCAATGGATACTAAACCATCCACATGAATCATTTCGATTTGGTTAGCTGGGATACCCGCGACAACCTCATTAATTTGAATATTTGCTTTTTCTTGCGCTTGATCGATGGCTTCGCGAATCGCACTGGCCGTCGCATCAATATCAACGATTACGCCTTTACGTAAACCACGTGATGGTGCAGTACCCGCACCAATCACATTAAACTGGTTGCCAGTTGTCTGTGCAATCACAACTTTAATTGATGTGGTGCCAATATCTAAACCAACCGTCACGCCTGCGTTATTCATGCGTTGTGCCCCTTTACAAAATTATTTTTTATAAAATATACCTAAGAATAATAATAGCATAAAATAGGTAGCTTACGCCACCGATTATGGCGTTTGTGTTGTTTTATCCGCCGCGTTTTTTTGCGTTTCATCCTGGGGTGTGCCATACGCATGTGAGTAGGCGCCAAACTGTAAATCGACGATGCCTTTTTCAGGCATTTGGGCCGCAATCCCAGGATAATAGCTAATTTTTTGACCAAAGGTTTTGCTCGTGGCATACACCGTATTACCATCATCCATAATAATCACTAAACGATGGGCATTGTCCTTATTCGGTGACAACGTGATTTGACTGATGTTTTGACGTAACGTCAACTCCAACCCCACAAACCCTTGGACAACTTGTTGTAATTCTGACTGTGATTTAAAACCGGCATAAATTGGGGCATCCCCTTTGGGGGCGGCCACTTGTCGCTGCCGACCATTGCGATCCATCACCACCCAATGGCCATTTTGGTAGACATAACCAGCGGTGACTTTTTCAATCACTTTAATGGTTACCTGCTGCCCTTTGACCGTGACTTGCGCGGCGTCAATCGCTGGTTTTTTTTGCAAAAGACGTTGCACAATAAAATTGGTTTGCCCCGCCACCCGCCACAGTGGCGTGTTTTTCTTAACGTTGGCAGCTGTTTCAATGGTTGCCGCTGGAATCGTAGCAGACTGCACGGTTACAGTCTGCACAACGCGCCATGGCTGTAAATACACAATCAAACTGATGATAATCAACACAAAGATGACCAGGTTCAACCAAAATTGGCGTGGTATCGGTTTTTTTAATCGCATGTTGTTTGTTTCATCAGTCAACATATCAAGCTTTCTTTTCTGAAATTGCTGACAACAGCAGCTGATACAACCGATCACCCGCATCGGGCATACCAACCTTGGTAGCCTGGGCGGCCATCTTGTCGCTTGTGGTCGTGTCTAATAACAGTTGATCTGCAGCGGCAATGAGTGTCTGACCATCTAATTCCGGCTCTGGAATAATGAGTGCAGCTCCAGCATCCACTAAGCTTTTGGCATTCTTCGTTTGATGGTCACCTGTCACGTGTAAACTTGGCACCAAAATAGAGGGGATCCCCAAAGCTGTGATTTCAGCAATTGAAGTCGCACCAGCTCGTGACACAATGGCCGTTGTTTGCGCCAAAACTTCCGGCATGTTATCGATATATGGCACAATGCGAACGTTGTCGGCTGCTGAAATACCTTGTTCTTCTAACAAACGAATCACATTATCATAACGCTTCGGACCTGTCACAATCACGACTTGGTAGGCCCGGGTGTTAAAGTCATTCATCGCTGCAATGACTGCCAAGTTAATAGCTGGCGCACCCTGTGAGCCACCAAAAATGAGCAGCGTTGGCTTGTCGTCTCGCAAGCCCAACGTTTGCCACGAAAAAGTTGACTTCAATTGTGCGACTTGTTGCGCACGCGGATTGCCCACTAAAGTCACTTTATCTGCGGGGAATTGCGCTTGTGCGACACTAAACGCTACCCCAATTTTGGTTGCGCCCCGAGCCAAGAACTTATTGGTCACCCCAGCGACCGAATTCTGCTCATGAATCACGGTTGGAATATGCATTCGCTGGGCAGCATAAACAACTGCGCCAGCCACATAACCACCCGTGCCCACAACAACGTCTGGTTTAAAGTCTTTAATGATCTTTTTTGACTGCTTGACTGCTTTCAAGAATAATCGTACCGTTTGGATATTTTCCAGTGATAACGAGCGACTAAATCCTTGAACAGCTAATTGTTTGAAGGCCATCCCTGTCTTAGGGACAATATTTGATTCGACACCTCGTTCTGATCCGACATATAAAAATTCAGCGTCAGGATCATGTTGCTTAATCACTTCTGCTAATGCTAAAGCTGGATAAATGTGGCCACCTGTGCCACCACCTGATAAAATTACACGCATATTATCGCCCCAAAACTTTCTTTAATTCGTTTACAAATACCTCGCCACGGACTTCAAAGTTATCATATTGATCCCAACTTGCCGCTGCTGGTGATAATAAGACCACATCGTCCGCCTGTGCTAATGTGACAGCGAGACGTGCAGCGGCAGCGACATCAGCAACCGTTTGGACTGGTACGCCAGCTGCTTGAGCAACTGTGACAACTTTTTCTTGTGTTTCACCGAAGGCAATCACTGACTTCACGTGCGTCATATTCGGTAACAAACGCGTCAAGTCATCCCCACGATCAAGGCCCCCGGCCAACCAAATTGTCGGTTGCGTAAAGCTATCTAAGGCCGTCTGAGTGGCTTCAATGTCTGTCGCTTTGGAATCATTGTAATACATGACCGCTTGGTCCGTAAATAAATATTCGAGTCGGTGTGCAACACCACCAAATTCAGCCAACACTTGGCGAATCGCCTCATTTGCCACCCCAGCAAGTTTAGCCACAGTCACAGCCGCTAAGATATTTTCTAGGTTATGTGGCCCAACAAGTTTAATCGCTGTTAATGGCATCACAACTTCCCCATCAATCACTAAATTGCCCGCCGTCGCTGCCACACGATGATTGGGTTGTGTGCGAGAAAACGGCACCACTTGTGCGGCAGTATCGGTGGTAAACTGTGCTGTATCTGGACTGTCAGCATTCAGCACCAAGGTTTGCGTCGCCGTTTGATTTTGCGTAATTTGGAACTTTGCTGCGACATAATGCTCACGTGTCCCGTGATAATTCAAATGATTGGCAAAAATATTCGTAATCAAAGCAATATCTGGTTGAATATCTGGTGTCCCAAGTAATTGGAAACTGGATAATTCAAGCAGCAAGGTATCATCAACCGTTAAATCTGACACCACTTCACTCACCGGGGTCCCAATATTGCCCGCCGTCGTGACGCGTTGACCATCAGCTTGTAACATCTCACGAATCAATGACGTCGTGGTGGTCTTCCCATTTGAACCCGTAACGGCAATCAGACGTCCCTTGAAGTCACTCAAAGCAACCGCTACTTCAGTGAGAACAGGAATATCAAGGGCCAACGCACGTTGTACCAAAGGTGTGTCATAAGGAATACCAGGATTTTTAATGAGGTAATCAAAAGAATCATCCAGCGGCGTCGCGTCATCATGGTTGATAAACGTCACACCAGCAGCTTGCAATTGATCAAAAGTTGCATCTGGCGTAAAATCTCCACCATTGACAACCGTGACTTGTGCACCCAATGCCACCAGGCGTTGCGCTGCTGCTTTACCTGAACGCGCCCAACCAAATACCATTACTTTTTTATTGTTGAATGCTTGTGCCTTCATATTCTCCTGCTCCTTATTTTTTATGTACGTAGGCCATTGTGCCTACCTGAGTTAATTCATATAAAAGATGCCCGCAACTGCTAAGATGGCTGACACAATCCAAAATAATGTGTCGATCTGCCACTCACTCCACCCAAACTTTTCAAATGAGTGGTGGATTGGCGCCATGGGGAAAATGCGTTTATGCCAGTAATGATAGCCGACCGTTTGAATAATCACGGACAACGTTTCAATCACAAAGACCAAACCAAACCAAATTAATGAGAATGGCACCCCAAGCAGGATCGATTCCATCGCTAACCCTGCGCCTAGAGCGAGTGAACCAGTGTCACCCATAAAGATTTTCGCTTTGGGTTTATTAAAGATTAAAAAACCAAGGAGCGCACCGATAACGGCAAAGTTAAACGTAACAATTGTTTGCTGATGCATGTTATTGGCAATGACTGCATAGGCTGCATAAACGACAATACTTGTGCCAGCTAATAGGCCATCAAGACCATCCGTCAAATTTGTCGCATTTGACCAACCGACCAGCCAGAACCACAAGAAGATAAAGTAAAAGATGCCCAAATGCAACGTGCCAATCAGTGGAACATACAGTGTGAACGGTACGCCCATTGCCCACATCATGAGCATAATCACAACAGCACTAATAGTTTGTGCCGCTAACTTTGGCTTAAAAGCAAAGCCTTCATCAGCACGGCGCACCATTTTCAAGGCGTCGTCAATCCCACCAATAACGGCATAGGCGAGTAAAGCCATGACTGGGAGTGACATGGCTGCCAAACCGGCCAATCCTGCCGTTGCACCCGCACCAACCAAGGCACTCAATGCGGCAGCCGCAACAAAGAGTGCGCCACCCATACTTGGTGTTCCGGCCTTGGCTTGATGATCCGGCCCTAAACGACGGATCACCGCCTGTTCCTTAGATTGTTTTAAGAACTTAATCACCATCGGCATGAAAATTACCGTGACAATAAACGCTCGGGCTAAAGCCCATAAATTATCTGACATTTGCTCTCTCCTACTCTCCTACTGCTTCTCTTTTAATGTAATGGCCACTTGACTGGTGTTGACAACCAATTGGTCTTTGGCAATACTTTGACTGGTCACATAACCAGAACCCGTCCAACTCAGTTTAAAGCCGGCGGCATCAGCAAAGGCCTGCGCATCCGTCAAACTCCACCCTGTCATATCAGGCAAATGGGTATTGCCTTTGGCCTTCAAAATAACCAGTTGATTGGTCAGTGACTTTTGCTCGGGCAACAACGATTGCGCTGTGATATTCCCAGTTGACCCAACCACTGCCGTTCTAAAGCCGGCTTGCGTCATTGTGTCGGTCGCATCTTGAATAGATTGGCCCACCACATTAGGCACCGTTTGTTTGGTTGTTTTTGATTTTACCGCACTATCACTACTATTTAAAGCTTGTAGCATCAAAGGCTGAAAAACTTTGTTCATCGTAACTTGAATCGTGGGATCTGGGAAAATCTTGGGTTGCTTAACGGCCAAATAGAAAATATATTTGGGATTTTTTTCCGGCGCTAAAACCATTACCGAATGAATCGCGTTATTCAATCCTTGTAGGTATTGCCCACCTTGTGAAATCTGGGCCGTTCCAGTCTTGGCGGCAATCTGATACCCATACTTGCGCAAATCAAATTCCTTGGCAGTGCCTGTTTTTTGATTGACAACGTCAATCATGTACTTGCGGACTTGTTCAGCCGTACTGGCTTTGATTGGCCGCGCCACTTCAACTGTTTTACCTTGGTCAACAACCGCACCGGTCGCTGGATTCACCACTTTATCCACAAAGTACGGTTTGATTTCCTTACCATTATTGGCGATTGCCGAATAGGCTTGTAACATTTGCAACGGTGTCACACTAATCCCTTGACCATACGCTGTGTTGGCTTGATCAATGGGGTAATCAAACGAAATATTGCCAGCGGCTTCATTGTTTAATCCTGAATGGGTGGATTGCAAAAAGCGGAACTTTTCCAGATATTGGCGCCAAGTCGTTGCGCCTAATTTTTGCTCAACTTTAGCAAAGGCCACGTTTGAAGAACGCCAGAAGCCTTCTCGATACGTTAGCACGCCTTGATTTTGACCAAAAGCATCGACCACTTTTTTGCCATCAATCAACAGTGTACCTGATTGGTAAGTGTCATTTGGCTGCCACTTGCCCGTATCAATGGCAGCCGCCAGCGTGATGCCCTTCATCGTTGAACCAGGTTCAAACGGCCCTTGGTCTAGTAGATTAGTCCAAAGCTTGGGACTGTCGTTTTTATCATTGGGGTTAAAATTAGGTCGCTGCGTGGCCGCGACAATCCGCCCCGTTTTGGCTTCCATCAGGACGCCAACTGCTGACTCAGCTTTCGTCGAGGCAAACAGCTCATCCATCCGCGTTTCTAGTGTATTTTGTAAGTCATTATCTAATGTGAGATAAACATCATTACCGTTTTGAACCGTTTGACTACCCTTGGTATTTTCTTTTTGGCCATCATACTGCTTAATCCCATTTTTACCCGCCAAGACACTGTTCTCTGCGGCTTCAATGCCCATCAAACCGGACTGCACCATTTGACCCGTCTGGGTATCTTGATCACTTTTTGTCATGCCAATCAAATGCGAGGCTGTGCTCTCTTCTGGATAACTCCGCGCCGCATGGGGTGTAAAGTTAATCCCCGGCAGATTCATCGCCTTGATTTTTTCATATTGAGCAATTGACAGATTTTTGCTGGCTTGTCCTTTCGTGGAAATGAATTCCACTTGGTAAGCTTTCTTTTTCAAGCGTTTCAAAATTTCTGATTTGCTCATATCAATGGCTTGACTTAACTTTTCAGCAGTCAGTTCCGGATCTTCAACGTGACCGGAACCCGCCACGTACTTGCCAGTCTTGGGGTCTTTGGTGCGTAACACTTTTTTATCTAACACGGCATACATATCATAAACCGTTGTATTTTCGGCCAAGACATTCCCCGTTGCATCAAAAATGCGACCACGGTTAGCCGGTACGATTTGCTTGGCCATGAACGCTTGTCGCGTGGCATCATTAAGGTCATGGCCGTCAACAGAACCGCTCGCAATAATAAAAAGACGCACCCCGAGTCCAAGTGTCACAAGTATCATTGCCCCCAACAATACACCACCAAAAATTTTGGCGTTCTGTGTGACTCTTCTATTCGGTATACGTCTCACGTTTTTTTTCATCATTATTGGTTAACATTTCTAACGTTGCTATCTGATAATGTCATATCATACTGTTTAGCAACCTCGTCTAAGTTCTTTTTGCTTGTCTTACTTTGAATGTCGCTACGCAACGCATCATTCGCCTGTTTCGTTTCGTCAATTTGCGTTTGCATCATTTGCGTATTTGTTCGTGCAGCATTGGCTTGCATACTCGAAAAGACAACACCAACCATCAAAACCATCACCACAGCAGAAACAAACGCCACCATCATGCGTTCTTTTCTTGTCCAACGGGCGGGCTTGTATTTAATCCGTGTTTTAGGTTGTGATAAGGGCAGCGCTTCCGCTGTCGTGGTGTATTGATATGCATTTTGTGCCATGTGCAGCTCCTAAATCTTTTGTCGTGCGATACCACGTAACTTGGCTGACTCTGACCGATGATTTTCGGCCATCTCATCTTGACTAGGTAGTATTGGCTTGCGGGTTAACAACGTGTAGTCGGCTTCAAACTGTCCGGGCAGGACGGGTAAACCAGCTGGTAATTCGGGTGCGGTTGTCTTCTCACGAAACATTTGTTTCACGAGGCGATCTTCTAAGGATTGGAAAGTAATCACACTAATACGCCCGTTGGGTGCTAGTAAATCAATCGCTTGGGTCAAAGAATCTTCCAACGCACCTAATTCATCATTGACGGCAATGCGTAATGCTTGGAACGTACGTTTGGCCGGATGACCACCCTTACGTCGTGCTGGTGCTGGAATCGCTTCCTTGATAATGTCCACTAATTCAAACGTTGTATTGATTGGTCCGTTTTCCCGATGCTGCTCGATTTTACGTGCAATTTGCTTTGGGAAACGATCTTCGCCGTAACGGCTGAGAATCCGTAATAAATCATTGAAAGGCCAGTCATTAACAATTGTTTTCGCCGTTAATGTTTGACGTTGATCCATCCGCATATCTAATTCAGCATCGTAATTATAGCTAAAGCCCCGTTGCCCATCATCAAATTGCACAGAACTCACGCCAAGATCATAAACAATGCCGTCAACGGCCGTGACACCACGTTCTGCTAATGCTGACTTGAGCGT
>USIU01000009.1 GCA_900554745.1 uncultured Leuconostoc sp. | reverse complement strand
CCGCCGCTGAGATCATGCACCAAGCCGACCCCGTCACGCATCTGCACGCCGGTCTGCCACCGTTTTTGATTTTTCATGGCACATTAGATATGATTGTGCCTTTCCAGCAGAGTGTCATCCTCAAAAATGCACTCGATGCCGCCAACATTCCCAATCAGTTTGTCACGATGCAGGGCAGCAACCATGGCACGGATGCCTTTTGGTCGCCTGCAGCCAAGGCCATTGTCCTGGCATTTCTGGCGGATCACACACACCAAGCACCGACACTTCCCGTCTCGGTTTAATCACACCTTCTGGAGAACATTATGGCTTTTATGACCTTGCACTACTTTTCAAATACGCTCAATAAAATGACCGAAGTCAACGTCATCGTGCCGGAAAAGCGCGAATCTGATGGCACGGTCGCCTATGAAAAATTGCACGCCCAACCATTAAAAACGGTCTGGCTCCTACATGGCTTATCTGGGGATGCCACCGATTGGTATCGTATGACTGGCTTAGAACGTTATGCCACAGCGAGTGGTTACGCGGTCATCATGCCGGATGTCGATCGCAGTTTTTACAATAATATGGCGCACGGCCGGCGTTATTGGGACTTTATCACCCAAGAATTACCCCAGCGCTTACGCGCTTTGCTCCCACTGAGCACGGCTCGTGAAGATAATGTGGTCATGGGAAATTCGATGGGTGGTTATGGCGCCTTAAAATGGGGGTTGAACCAACCACAACATTTCAGCCGGATTGTGGCCTTATCTGCGGTGGTCGATTTGGCAGATTTCTATGACAAACGCGCTATCTTTGCCATGCCTGATTTTGATTTGGTCTTTGAAGGGCAAGATATTCACGCCAAGCCCTTGTCGTTGTCTGCAACCCTTGCCCAATTTGATATGGCACAATGGCCCCTCGCACTCTACACCGCTTGTGGTGAGCAAGACCCATTGTATGCCCCTAACTTAGCGTTCAGTCAGCAACTGCACGCAACCTTTGGCGATCGCTATACGTGGACCAGTTTACCCGGTGATCACGATTGGGATTTCTGGGATCAACAGCTTGCAGCCGCTTTTACTTGGCTCACCACGACGGAAGGATAATACGATGACACAAGAAGATTTACTTGCCCAAGCCCAAGTTTTACGTAAACGCAGTGAAGCTTACGATGTCCCTTTGCCCGAATCACGCCAAACTGGACTTATACAATCAACAAGCACCATTGACGTCGCTGACCAAGCGCCGGTTAAATTGTATAGTTATGCACCTGATTATCTACCTAGTCAGGGCGTTATTTTAAATTTCCGCGGCTCTGGTTTTATGTATCCCTGGACACAGGGCGACTTTGCCTTTGCGAAATCGTTGGTATTTGCCACGAACTATACCGTCATTGATGTCGACTATCCCGTGGCCCCGGAAAACCCCTTCCCAGCAGCGATTAATGCGGCTTTTAGCGCCTACGTCTATGTGCTAGAGCACTTCAGTCGCTTTGCCCCACTAGGACAGCCTTTTATCGTGATGGGACATAGTGCCGGCGGCAATTTAGCCGTGACGACGCAACTCCAGGCTAAAGCCCAAGGGATCAAATTGGCAGATAAGCTGATGCTTGATTTCCCTGTGCTTGATTTAGACACAGATCCTGAAGATAAAAATTATCCCGATGGCCAAGGCATCGCCATTGACGAAGCTCGTCTTATGAATCAGTTCTATTTACAAGACAACACTGCCAAAACTCGCCACAATCCACTAGTATCACCCATTGTGGCGACAACCGAGGAGCTGAGGGGCTTTCCACCAACGATTATCCATACGGCTGAGTTTGATAGTTTACGTGACGAGGCTGAGACCTTTGCCCAACATCTTGTCGCTGCCTATGTGCGTGTCACCGTTGCCCGTTATCCCGAATCTTATCACGGCTTTACCGTGGTGAAAACGCCAATTGGTGAAAAATCCTTTGCCGACTTTGTGCATGATTTGCTGGCTTAAAACCTACAACAAAAACGCTGCTCTTACCAGCAGCGTTTTTGTTGTAGCGCGACCGAACTAAGCCAATTTGGCCGGTCAGATCCCCCTGATTGCGCCACATATCAACCAAATGCAACCACTCAACGGCTACATTTGGTTGTGAATCTGTTTGTGAAATAGGTACTTTTCACCCCATTTTGCGTTATAATGGTAGATGAATTTAATTATAATATTAAGGGGAACATCATGGTTTCAGAACTCAAGACGTTAGTCACATTTTTCGGTGCTACTGGTGATTTGGCAAAGCGTAAGCTTTACCCATCAGTTTTTAACCTCTTCAAGAAGGGTTATTTGCAAGAACACTTTGCCATTGTTGGAACAGCCCGTCAAGACTTAACTGACGATGAATTCAAGCAACTGGTGCGCGACTCAATCGCTGATGCGGCAGAAGACAAGGCCCAAGCCGAAGCCTTCATCGAACACTTCTCATATCGTGCCCATGACGTCACGGATGCGGCGTCATACGACGTTTTGAAGTCAGCAATCGAAGAAGCTTCTGACAAGTTTGGTATTGAAGGTAACCGTATCTTCTATATGTCTGTTGCCCCACGTTTCTTTGGCACAATTGCAAAGTATTTGAAGTCAGAAGGTTTGTTGGCCACAACTGGTTATAACCGTTTGATGATTGAAAAGCCATTTGGGACATCATACGAAACAGCTGAAAAGTTGCAAAGTGAGTTGGAAAACGCCTTTGATGATGACCAATTGTTCCGTATTGACCACTACCTTGGTAAGGAAATGGTCCAAAATATTGCGGCTTTGCGTTTTGGTAACCCAATCTTTGATGCAGCCTGGAATAAGGACTACATCAAGAACGTACAAGTGACATTGTCAGAAGTCTTGGGTGTTGAAGAACGTGCCGGTTACTACGACACCGCCGGTGCTTTGCTTGACATGATCCAAAACCACACGATGCAAATCGTTGGTTGGTTGGCCATGGAAAAGCCTGATTCATTCACTGACAAGGACATCCGTGCCGCTAAGAACGCTGCCTTCAACGCTTTGAAGATTTACAACGAAGAAGAAGTGAACAAGTACTTTGTGCGTGGCCAATATGCAGGTGGTGATTCTGCTGAATTCAAGCCATACCTTGAAGAAATGGACGTGCCAGCCGACTCAAAGAACAACACGTACATCGCTGGTGAATTGCAATTTGATTTGCCACGTTGGGAAGGTGTGCCATTCTACGTGCGTTCAGGTAAGCGCCTAGCTGCTAAGCAAACACGTATTGATATCGTCTTCAAAGCTGGTACATTCCAATTCGGTGCAGCACAAGAAGCGCAAGAAGCGATCTTGTCAATTTTGGTTGATCCAACAGGTGGTATCGAATTCAAGATCAACTCAAAGTCTGTTGAAGACGACTTTAACACACGTCTGATTGGTCTGGATTGGCAAGTATCAGAAGAAGACAAGCTTAACACACCTGAACCATACGAACGTATGATTCATGACACGATGAACGGTGATGGTTCAAACTTCGCCGACTGGAACGGTGTTGCGATTGCTTGGAAGTTCGTTGATGCGATTTCAGCTGTTTACGCTGCTGATAAGGCACCACTTGAAACTTACAAGTCTGGTTCAATGGGACCAGCCGCTGCTGACAAGTTGTTGGCAAATAACGGTGATGCTTGGGTCTTTAAGGGCTAAAAGTTAATTCACATCTAAAAAGGTTGACGCAACTGCGTCAACCTTTTTTGTCTATCATGCTATTATGATCCAAAAGCAAAACCCGATGTGATCAGTGGTCAACTGATCACATCGGGTTTTATAGTGCAACGAACTATTGAGACATGGTATTGGGAGGATACTGCTACTCAGACTTCCGTTGCACGATCACAAAGTTATTTTCTTGGATTACCAGATGTCACTGGCTTATCTTGAGAAACACCAAGTTGGGCATACAAATCATTCGTTGATGCGGTTGTCCAACCCGTCACACGACCATTTACAAATTGTGCAGCGATGCTGACAGTTGTTGGGATCGTGTAGGCTTGATCTTCAACCACCAACTTTTGGAAGGCCTTGATGTTCTTAGCCAATTCCGCAGCTGACTTTGAGTCTTGTGTTTCCGTCAAGTTCTTGGTCAAAGCATCTGAGACAACGTGACCAAAGTTATATTGGGCTGTCTTAGCCCAAAGTTGGTCAAATGTTGGCACCGTACCTTCTGACCAACCGCCATCCGTCAAGTCCCAATCATTGTTGTTCCCTGCTAGGATAATTGATTGCCAAGTGGCCGAATCAACCAACTTGTCTTGATACAACTTCACGTCAATACCAGCGGCCTTCCAAGCGGCAATGTAGGCCTTTGTTTCAGCTTCAGCCGTCGTGCTACCCGAACGCGCCAAGTAAGTCAACGTCAAACGCTTACCGTCCTTAGCGTAGTAGCCGTCAGACCCCTTCTTGTAGCCAGCCTTTTCCAGATATTCACCAGCCTTCTTAGGATCACCACCAGACTTGTCGTGGTAGCTCTTGATTGCATTATTATAGAATTCTTCCTTCGCCGGATCTTTAGACATAATGGTCTTAGCTGGTTGGAAAAAGCCATTACTATACTTCTTTGTTACATCCCCGACGTTCATTGCATAACCAACCGCTTTACGCACATTAGCATCTTGCAATGGTGTTTGACGATCTTGGACATTAGTACTGTCCTTCTTGTCAAAATGGCCTAGATTAAAGTAAAGTTCCCAATAACCGGAAGCATACTTTCCAGTGGCGGCATACCCCTTCGCATTGTCATATTTAGACAATTGTGGTTGATCCCCATTCTTCCAAAGTGAGGTTGGCACACCTGTCACAATATCAAATTTCTGCTTCGCAAGATCGTTTTCCAACTTAGACTTATCTTGGTTCACGTAGAAATTAATTGAATCAAGTCGGGCTGGCTTACCCCAATATTCACTGTTACGGACATATTTAACCGTTGAATCCGTTGACACGGAAGCCACTTTAAACGGTCCAAATGATAGTGGGTTCTTCGTTACTTTTTCGGAAGTAGCTAAGTCTTTTGACGCCACGTTTTTCAAATCATGATATGGCATCGCGTAGGATGGGACACCATCACCCCAGTCAGCCGCAGCTGGCAAGGTCGTGTAACTCACCGTCAGCTTTTTACCATCTGCACCATCATTGAGTTTAACCCCGGAAATGTCTTTTGCCTTACCATTTTGATAATCAGCCAACCCTTTAATGCTCAAATAAGAATTGGTAAAGTTACCGGCAGCCACATCATTGGTGGCTAAGGTTTCAAGGGAGAACAACACATCTTGAGCAGTTACTGGCTTGCCATCAGACCACTTCAAGTTATCACGCAGTGTGATTGTGACGGTCTTATTGTCCTTATCAACCTTATAGTCAGCTGGCCCACCGTTGATGATTTTACCATGCTTGTCAGTATAGAAAAGCGAGTTCCCACCAGTAGGCCCAAGTTCTTGTTGTACCGATGACCATTGTACAAATTCTGAATAGCCTGAGAAACTGACTGGATCTGCCGCAGTTCCTGGTACCGTGACTGAGATATTACCACCCTTAATCGGTGACTTTGGGTTCTTATAATCCCCTTTAAACGACCCAACACTGACAGCTTTCGCCGTTGTTGCGCTTTGACTAGACTGGCTGGCTAGAATTGCAAAGCCAGCGCCTGCCACAACGACTAAACCACCGACACCAAAGGCGACTTTTTTTCCTGTACTTACCATATCTCTCTCCTCATTCATTTTTTAGACCGTTAACAAGATGTTTTGTGTCACAATTATTATAAATATAGCACTGTTTTTTATATTGTCAACACTTTATTTTAATTTAATTTTAATTCAACGCTTGTCTTTGATCGATTGCCCGACGGGCAACTTGACCCAAAACCACAAATCCAAATGTGAGTATAATTAGAATCAACGTGACCGGCACCCACAACCACCACCGGACATAGATTGTTGAGGCCGAACCATTTAGTACCATCAACATCGACCCGAGCGAACTGGTCCCTTGCTTCAAACCAAAGCCCAAGAATGTCAACCCTGTTTCAATCCCGATTGATCCCGCCAGTGTGAGGGCATAATCTGAAATAATGGTTGATGAAATATTGGGCAAAATACCTGAAAATAAAATTTTATACCACGGCGTCCCAGAAATTTTAGCTGCCTCAACGTAATCACGATTGACTTCCGATAATGTTAACGTGCGCACCAAACGCACGTTGGCCGGCCAACTAATCACGGACAAAATCAGAATCAAACGCCAAATCGACACCCCTTTAGCCGTAGCAAAGATGATAGCCAGCACCATAATTAACGGCATAATCAGCCAAAAATCAATCACACGCATTGAGATCCAATCGACCCAACCGCCAAAATAACCAATCATCATCCCAAAAACAATTGAAATCAGGGAGATCAATGTCGCCACCCCGAACCCAATAATAATGGAATTCTTTGCTGAGGCAATGAGTGTCAAAATGAAATCAGCCCCAGAATCCGTAGTCCCGAGAATATGCCCGTTCGTTAACGGTGGCAAGTTCGCATTTAAAATGCTACTCATCGTGCCAATATCACTCGGCACAAAAAATTGCCCGATAAAAATAAATAAGAATAACACAATGAGTAAAATCAAGGCTGTCAAACCTAGCCCATCACGTTCTAATTCACGCCAAAAATTTTTGAAAAATTTTGCGCCAAATCGACTTTTTTTCGTTGTCATAGCCCCTCCTTATTTCACACGAATTCGCGGATCAACCCAGGCAGAAATGATATCCGATAGCAGCCCACCTAAGAGCGCTAAGAAGCCTTGGAGCAACATCAATGCGGTAATTACCGTATAATCACGCCCACTCAACGCTTGCACGAATAAGGCCCCGATTCCCGGATAACCAAAGACCGTTTCCGCAAACATTGCGCCGGCCAACACACCCGTAATGGCATAACCAATGCCGGAAGCAATTGGTAAAAAGGCATTTCTTAAAATATGCTTGCGGAAAACATCTTTAATTTGCACCCCTTTGGCACGTGCTGTTCGCACATAATCTTGGGCTTGCTGATCTAACAAATTAGACCGTAGGTATTGGAATACCCCGTTCGTACTAAAGAGGGCAATCGTGAACCCAGGCAAAAAGGCATAACGTAAGTTACTGAAAAAGTTCACTGCAAAATTCTTGGTGTCATCAATACCAGTCCCTGAACTTGGGAAAATCGGAATGATATACACAAACAAGATCATCATGATGAAATAGAACACAAAAGATGGCACCGCTGATGTCAATGTGTTCCACACAATTAACGCCCGATCAATCAGTTTGTTTTCATGACGGGCAGCAAGTAGCGCTTGCGTAATCGCTAAGAAATACGTCAAAATTGTCGCTAAAATACCCATCGACAAGGTTGGCCAAAGGCGTTGCCCAATCAACCGCGTGACCGACCAGCCTTTATTAACCGTATAAGAAGTCCCTAAATCACCATGCAAGACATGATCGACCCAACGAATATATTGTTCGTACCACGGTAAATCAAGCCCGGCTGCGTGGCGCAGACGTTCAATTGTCGCTGGATCAGAATTAGGGTTTAAGTTCCCATAAAACGGATCTCCCGGCATCAATTGCGCCAACATAAAAATCAAAATCGACACCAAAATCATCTGCGGAATCATAATCAAGACACGGCGTAATATTGTTTGTAGCATCTTTATTGTGCCTCCTTTTTCACAGCAGCAAAGTGGGTATCGGTAATCGCTTGCAAATCAAAGGCGCGCAATAACTGCCCCTGTTCGCGGTAATAATCCAACTTGCTTTCCTCAAACTCTGCTTCAAGCGCTTTACGCCGTGCGCGGTTGGCCTCCCGTTGGCTGACATCCAAGCTTGGAATCGCTGAGAGCAAACGTTTCGTATAAATATGCTGTGGGTGCTCAAAAATATCAGCCGTGGTGCCCATTTCGACAAAGCGGCCTTGGTGCATAATCGCAATATAGTCTGTCATATATTTCACCACGCCTAAATCATGGGAAATAAACAAAAAACTAATGCCAAAGTCACGTTGGATTTTCTTCATGAAATTCAATACTTGCGCCTGTACTGACAGATCTAACGCTGAGACGGGCTCATCAGCCACAATCAAACGTGGATTGGTTGCCAAGGCCCGCGCAACCCCAATGCGTTGTCGCTGACCACCAGAAAACTGGAACGGATACTGCGTGACCGTCCGCTCTGGCAGGCCAACAATGGCCAATAATTCTAAGACGCGTGCATCAATGGCTTCTTGTGTAAAGAGCCGTTCACCGTTCGCCCCAGCGCCAATTGTTTGTGGCACCCCAAAATTTCTTAACGGTTCTGCAATAATTTCACCGATTGTTTTACGGGGATTAAGACTGGACTGACTGTCTTGGAACACCATTTGCACATCCTTGTTGTAATGGAGATGTTTTTTCTGCTTAATCGTGGTCACATCTTGCCCATCAAAGAAAATCTTGCCACTGGTTGGATTTTCTAACCCCACAATTGACTTACCAATGGTTGTCTTCCCCGAACCAGACTCGCCAACCAAACCATAGGTTTTCCCAGCTTCAATCGTAAAAGAGACGTCATCTACCGCCTTAATGTTACCCGTTACCCGATTAAAAAAACCTGAGCGAATCGGATAGTAAACTTTTAAATGCTCAACTTTGACCAGCTCACTCATACCTCACCTACCTTGTTAAACTCATCCGTAAATTCAAATGTCTGCCAAGCTGTGCCCCGCACAAAATGATTAGGCCCAACTTCGTGCAACGCATCAGCTACCGGCGCATTGACAACGTCGTCAGCCAACCATGGCAAGCGTTGTAAGAACAAGTCTTTACTGTGATCCATATCCTTCAAGGCAGGCACAGTTCCTGGAATTGCATACAACGCCTCGCCAGGAGCAACATCTGACGGATCCGCCCGTAAGAGTGCGCGCGTGTAAGGGTGCGTTGGCTGGGTAAAGAGGTCATTAACCGGCGCTTCTTCAACAATTTGCCCGGCATACATCACCGCCACCTTGTCAGCCATCGCCGCCACAACCCCTAAATCGTGCGTAATGAGTAAAATACCAGCATTCTTTTTGAGTTGAATTTCCTTAATTAAATCTAAAATTTGTGCCTGAATCGTTGCGTCTAACGCCGTTGTTGGCTCATCGGCAATAATTAAATCAGGTTCATTTGCTAACGCAATCGCAATCATCACACGTTGGCGCATCCCACCCGACAATTCATGCGGGTATTGCTGCGCCACACGCTTGGTATCGGGAATCCCAACATCCGTCAATAATTTTTGTACGCGTGTCGCCACAACTTTGGCATGCTTATCATGCACCGTGATGGCTTCTGCAATTTGATCGCCAATTTTCATTAACGGGTTTAAACTCGATAACGGATCTTGAAAGATCATCCCCACCGATACACCACGGTACGCATCGAATTGCCGTTCCGACAGACCAATGAGTTCATCACCAAGTAAGCGAATCGAGCCCGTAACTTGCGTTTGCTCTGGATTATGCAACCCCATGACACTCATTGCAAACGTTGATTTCCCTGATCCCGATTCACCAACAAGCGCCAGCACCTCGCCGCGTGCAATAGATAAATTAACGCGGTGCAGGGCGGTTTGATAATCGCCCGCAATTTTAAATTGGACAGATACATCTTGTGCGTCTAACAAATTCCCCATATAGACATTTTCTCCTCAAGCATCAATTAAATTATAATCATCATATTTTAATGATTGATTGTCACGTTGATAATAATCATACAACTTTTTCTTATAAAACGCTAATGTTTTGTGAGGTTTTAATGATATAAAATTTTATAAATTTAGTAAAGACGCCTTTATAAAATTGTTTTGAATGCCCGAGCAACGCTTTACCCTTTGATATAAATGATATTTTTATCATAAAACAAAGTCGCTGTTGTCCGGGCTATTATTGCTTGACAGTGGGTGGTTTACTTGGTATAGTTTACTGGTTAATTAACTAGTAAACTATCGAGGTGCAAGATGTCTGAATCCAATACCATTATTCATGAGCTCAATACTTTTGTCCAAACCTACGCCGCGCGTTCTGAATTTATCAAGACGACGACAGCGCAAAAAATCAACGCCACCCAAGCACACCTGCTGATGCTGCTGCAAGAAGAAAATGCCACCAATGCTAATCTGGCACAAAAGATGAAGCTATCCAAGCCAGCGATTACCAAAGCGGTTAAAAATTTAATTGCGCACGGCTACGTGATTTCATCACCAGATACCAGCGACAAACGGAGTGTCAATTATGCTTTGACCCCAGCTGGCATCAAGCTAGCCCGTCAGCATGAACAATCTCACCAAGCCTTACATGAAGATATCGACGCGACTATTGCGACTTTTACGTCCGATCAACAAGCCACGATTATTCACTTTCTCAAACAAATTAATCAATTAGAGGATACCCGATCATGAAAAAACTCATTGCCGTGTTAGCAGTTATTATCATTGCCATTGTGGGCTTTGCTGCTTTTAAGGGCAGCGAAGCACCGCAAAAGACTTCACATAAAATCAGTATTATCACGTCAACCGACTTTTACGCCGAGATGGCACAAACCGTGATTGGGAATCACGGCACGGCGACAGCCATCATCAAACACGATAATATTTCACCCGAAGATTATGAACCGACAACTGCCGTCGCCAAAAAAGTTAATGGGACCGACATTGTGATTGCCAACGGCTTAGGGTACGATGCTTGGTTGACCAAACTCGCTAAATCTTCCCCAAAGTCACAACTCGTCGAGGTTGGTGAAGACGTCTTACATGACAAAATGGGCCAAAATCCCCATTTGTGGAACGACCCCAACACCATGATTCAATCGGCGAACTATTTAGCTAATCTCTTGTCTAAAAAGGATCCTGCCCACAAAGCAGATTATCAAGCTAACGCTAAGAAATATATCGCCAGCCTACAACCCATCACTGATTTAGTGGCACAATTGAAAACAAAGTCGCAAAATCAAGAAGTCGCACAAACGGAACCAGTCTTTGAATACATGTTAGATGCGCTCGGTTACCACGTCATGGATACTGATTTTTCCGAAGCAATTGAAGAAGGCAATGACCCCTCACCGGCAACCTTATCAGCTTTGAAAACAGCGATTACATCACACAAAATTGCTTTCATTGTCAATAACAAACAAACCACTAGTTCAACCGTCACAAACATCATCAATCTCGCCAAAGCCAACCACGTGCCAGTCGTCAATGTCACGGAAACCATCCCAAACGGTGAACATTACGTGAGTTGGAAATTGGCAGAATTGAAACAAATCGAAGCCATCATGAAGTAAGATCACAACCGTGATACGAACAGCTGTTCAAAAAAGTGTTATACTACCATTGAGGACAAAAGTTTTACTCACTTTTGCAAAATGGGCCCGTTATTTCAGACAAATTTGACGTGGCTTGGTCGCAGCTAGACATGGAGGTAATGTTTATGGCACTGACAGAGACTTATACATTGGCTAATGGGGTTCAAATCCCAGTCATTGGTTTTGGTACTTGGCAATCAGCGGACGGCGATGTCGCCTATGATGCCGTTAAATGGGCATTAGAAGCCGGTTATCGGCATATCGACACAGCCGCCATTTACGGTAATGAAGCTTCCGTTGGTCGGGCAATTAAAGATTCGGGCATTGCACGCGACGAACTTTTTGTTACGACAAAACTTTGGAATAATGCCCACAGTTACGAAGCAGCCAAGGCAGCTTTGGCCACATCATTAGCAACGCTGGGTTTGGATTATGTTGATTTGTATCTTATCCATTGGCCAAATCCGGCTGCGGTACAACAGCAAGGACCGCAAGCTTGGGAACAGGCTAACGCAGAGACTTGGCGAGCCATGGAAGAAGCCTATGCTGACGGTCAAGTTCGTGCCATCGGCGTTTCCAACTTCCAAATCCATCATTTGGAGGCACTCGCGAAAACGCAAACGGTTGCCCCAATGGTGAACCAAAGTTTCCTGAACCCTTCTGATGCCCAGGCCGAGCTCGTCGCTTACGATAAGGCACATGATATTTTGGACGAAGCCTACTCACCATTAGGCACAGGTAAACTCGTCCACTTGCCACAAGTCGCTGATTTGGCTGCGAAGTACGGCAAGTCTGTTCCACAAATCTTGATTCGTTGGTCATTGGAAAAAGGCTTCTTGCCCCTACCAAAATCAACGCACGAAGCCTATATTCAAGCGAATTTAGATGTATTTGATTTTAACCTCACCCCAGAAGATATGGCGGCCTTAGATGCCCTCCATGGGGTTGGCGGTGTCCACACAAATCCTGACACAGCAGATTTTTAACCCGTTCATTGCTGTTTCACGTGAAACAACGCAAAAGGCGGACGACCACTCGGTCGTCCGCCTTTTTTATGATCTATTATTAAACTGAACGTTTTTTAAAAATCCAGTATGCCGCGCCATACATCAACACAATATCCACCATATAAACCCAAATGACGGTTGTTTGTGGCAAATGCACCAGTGCTTTGAAGGCTGTCTTCGGTAGTTCTAGCATTGCAATGCCTAAATAAATATTAAAGGGATTCCACTTCATCACCGGCGCCATCTCAATCAACAACGCCGATAGACTTGTCAAAATGGGTGTCCCAACAATCATGACCACGCCCAAGCCAATTGCTGCACCCGAACTTTTAACGAGGTTCGTAATAAGTAATACTAAGGCCGCGATAAACACCATTTGTAGCATCGTGATGACAAATGTCTGCCCCATCACTTGCCAACCGGTCCCCATCTCGTTTAACTTGGCTTGCAAATTGACTTTCGGGACAAAGATGACTTTCGCTAGCATCGTCCCTAAAAATGCAGTGACAAACAACGCTAAATAAACACTGAGATTTAACAATAATTTGCTAGCAAAGATTTGCCCGCGACTAAAACGCCGTGAGAGTAGTGGTCGAATGGTCCCAAACCCAAACTCCTGTGACACGCTTAAAGCCGTGATAATAATTCCCGCAAAGACAATATACAACGTGGCCTGCCCAAAATTTGCCACAACTTCACCTGAACGTTGTGTTTTAAAGATAGCCATAACGGCTAACGGAAAAAGAAAACTCAAGACTAACCAAATATACAGACGGTTCTGTTTAAACGCCTTATAATACTCCTGTTTCATCAATGTTAACATGTTTTATTCCCCCTGCTCGTCATGTGCCAATTTGTCTAACAAGGTGCGTTCCAAATTACCCGTGACAGTTTGAATGGCTGTAATACTAATGCCAGCTTGATTGATGGCCGTAATGACTTGCTGCAACGTTTCAGCCCCCGTGATTTCAATTTGCCCATCAACAGTTGTTGCCGGCCATCCATTGGCTGTTGCAATTGTAGCCGCAGCTGAATTATCTGACGTCCCAAACAGCCAGCGTGTCTGATCTTGGTTGAAAAATGCCGTGATCGTCGCCGTTTCAATGATTTTACCGTTGTTAATGATGACCACATCATCCACCAACTTTTGTAGTTCATCTAATAAATGACTCGAAATCAGGAAAGCCACGCCTTCATCAGCCAATGTGCGAATTAAAATACGTAAATCATGGACCGATTGCGGGTCCAACCCATTCATCGGCTCATCTAAAATCACCAACTTTGGATTACGAATGAGCGCAATTGCGATCCCCAAGCGCTGCTTCATGCCCAAAGAAAAATGTTTAGCTTTTCGCTTACCAAAATTAGGCCCGTCAATTTGTGTTTTCTGCATCAATGTCTGGAAATCTGCCGGTGTTTTAGTATCCATCGCATAGAGTTTTAAATGCTCTAAGGCTGTCAAATTAGGATAAATCGCGGGATATTCAATTAAGTTCCCGATTTTATCTAACGCTTGGTGATGACTAAAAGTAATGGGTTGCCCATCAAACATAATGTGCCCTGAATCATAGCGCATCAAACCTGTAATCGCACGCATCGTTGTCGATTTACCAGCCCCATTTGGCCCAATTAAACCAACAATTCGCCCAGCTTCTACCTGAAAGCTGACGTCCGTCATGGCTTTTTTCTTACCATAACGCTTACTAATATTTTTAACTTCTAATAATGCCATTTTTCCCCCTCATGATAATTAGCGATCCCAAGTCATTTTAAATCTTGGTTTAAAGACAAACGCAAACGTAATGCCGGCCAAAATAACTGGTATGATCATGGTGCTCACCACTACCTTCACATCGATCGCGCCAACATGGCTCATCAAGCTCGTTAATGCCGTGGCCGCAAAAACAAAGATAACGACTGGCCAACGTAAATAACGTAACCGGACGGCTTCTTCTGCTGTTTCACCACTAATTTTCTTTGATAGTAGGTAACCCATACCGAACAGTGCCAGACTAGCCAACAACGTTATCGTTAAGTCCAATAGTAAATTATCTTACCAAATAGCTGTCAAGCTGCTTAATGGTTGTCCCATCACCGCTACGGTAAATAATAGCCCCACGACTTTCGTCCAATTTGGCCCAATCACTGTATAAATAATGGCAGCAATACTAGCAATAAAGCCATACCCCACCGCAAAGTTTAAATTGGTGATCATCAACCCTTTAACATCCACCGGTTGGATGATTAAAAGCATGACACTATTAATCAAGAAACCGATCACAATTGGTAAAACCACCAATAAAAGCACCCGTGTGATAAATAATTGTCCACGCGAAACGCGTTGCGTGTAGAGCCACACATCCAACCGACGTGACTGATCGAGCAACAACGAGAGAAACGCCACTGCTAACCAACCACCCGTGAGTAAGATGCCACTTTCAGCGATGGTCGACAATTGATGTTGCCAAAGCGATGACCCAACTTGTAGGCTCATCAGCCCCAAGCCTAAGATGAACGCTAACAGCATCTGATCTTTTTTAATACCTGCATATAATCGTAATGCTTGCTTCATTCTGCCACCTCCAATTCTTGCTGCCAGGCGTAAGCTTCTTCCGCAAAACTCGCTCGGAAGATATCTTCACTGCCAACGGGGAGTTCTTCCACAAATTTGAAATCTTGCCCCGCTAATCTAATCCCAATTTCTTCCGTAAAATCATTGAAAACAATTGTCACAATATGGCCCGTTTGTGCAATAATCGTGCCGCTGTCCCGTAAGAAACGAGGCAGTTCATCACCAGCAAAAGCCAACTGATATTTTCTAATGTTTTTATTTTCTTCAATGGCAAACGTCCGGTCAATGGTATGATTTTTGAGCAACAAAACGCGATCAACCAAAGTATCTAAATCGACAAGATTATGCGAGGCGATCAAGACCGTCGTTTGGTGGGCGGTGACTTGATCGACAATCAGTTGTTTCACTTGATCACGAATCAACACATCAAGGCCATCTAACGGCTCATCCAGCAAAACATAGCGCGCCCGACTCGCAAAGCTAGCAATGATGACAAATAACGCTCGCATCCCTTTTGAATAAGTCCGAATTCGCTTGTTATTATTGAGCCCAAAGCGTTTAATTTCGGCATCATACCAGGCGTCATCAAAGTGACGATAGGCTGCCTTCAAGATTGTCTTCACTTTTTTGGGCGAATAATAACTTAACCAATTTTCTGGCATATCTACATAAAATAATTGATCATGTAACGCAATGGTTTTCATATAATCCAAACCATCTAAGCCAATACGGCCAAAATCTGGTAATAATTCACCGGAAATCGTATCAAACAACGTGGTTTTCCCCGAACCATTGCGTCCCACTAATCCCACAATTTCGCCTTGCTGTAACTCAAAGCTCACATTTTTTAAAACATCCTGTTTTTGAATTTTCTTCGAGATGTTTTCAACCACTAACGTCATGCTTCCTCCTCAGCCTCTTCCCCTTGTATGCCATAGCCTAAATCAATCCAGTGTTGCAACTGTATCCGTGGAATTGCCGCGCGCTTGGCCTCAATGATGACCTCCTCTAACCGCTGCTGAATACTGGCTAACAAGTGTTCATCCACAACCGCTTCGTTTTGCGCTAACACGAAGGCGCCTTTGCCGGCAATCGTTTCAATCACTTGTTGCTGTTCTAAAGCCTTGTAAGCCTTCGCTACCGTATTAGGATTAAGCCCTTCAATTAAGGCCATTTCTCTCACAGAAGGTAATTTATCCCCGCTACGCAATGCCCCGGATGCCACTTGTGATTTGATGCGCCACATCAGCTGTTCGTACAATGGCTGATGCCTCTGAATTTGTCCCATTCACGTCACCTCTTTTTATCTGACTTGCGATAACCGCATTTTTTGTCATGCCATATCCAACCAACTGTACTACGTGTACTATTGTACATAGTACAGTTGGTTGTGTCAACACAAGGTACGCCTCTTGCTAACATCTCGTGCCTGAACAACACAAAAAAGCACCGCAACAATGACGTTGCGGTGCTTTTTGACAAACGAAACCCCGCATCTGCTAACAATACGGGGGATTAATTATCTTTAAGAGTGAGAAGAGAAGAGATTTTTTAGGAGAGAGAATAAAATGAAAATCCACCAGTATTTACAGGGTTTCGTTCTTAGATTAATAAGTTTCTTGTTGCTTATCAATAAGTTTATTATAAAGCCATAAGATTAAATTTAGTTTAAAATCGCTAATTTAAATACTTTAAAATTTCACAATCCAGCGCTTGGTAACTAAAAAACGTCACAAACTAGACTAACTAGTTTGCAACGCTTCATTTGTTATTTTACTTCACTTAACTTTGTTGGTACCGTAATTTTACCATCTAAAATTTGTTGCTTAGCAGCTTGCACGGCTTCCCAAGCATTATCTGGCATTGAATCACGCGCAAGATCAACACCCTTTTGCTTCAAACCATAAGTCACAGTTTGGCCACCAGGGAACTTACCCTTTTTACCTTCTTCAGCGACCAATTCGACGGCATTATCAACACGCTTAACGGCTGAAGCCAACGTGAAGTTTGCCTTTTGACCATCCTTGGTTGTGTAATTACCATCAGCCTTT
>USIU01000008.1 GCA_900554745.1 uncultured Leuconostoc sp. | reverse complement strand
TAACGTTCCCCATCCGACAAACCAGAATGGAGCACGGCTGTCTGGGCGCCAAAGCGTGACTTCACGCGACGTACCATTTGTGGTGTTAAGGCGATTTCTGGGACTAAAAATAGCACCGTTCGCCCTTGATCAAACACATGCTGGGCCGCTTGGAGATAAACTTCTGTTTTCCCAGAACCCGTAATCCCTTCGAGCAAAAATGGTTGGTATTGCCCAGCATCGGCCGCTGAGGTAATGTGATCAAAAGCAGTTTGTTGTTCCGCATTGAGTTGTAACGGTTCTGACGGGGCAATCGTCATTGCCGCAAACGGATCGCGCAATTGTTCAACTTGCTGCTTGGTTAACCATTGCGCTTCTACCGCTTGATTGAGGGTTGCGGCACTCACAGCCAGTTGTGCTTGCAACTCTTTTTTCAGCCACGTTTCACCTAAATGCCCCAAAATAAATTGCAACAAGACTGCTTTTTTCTTCGCCGTCCGGGGTAAGTCAGCATACGCTGCTTCTAACATAGCAATGTCATCACTAAACCGATAGGCTAATTGGGTTTTGACTTTTGCCCGATTGTTCACGGTTATCGACTGCTCAATCTGGTGCATCCGCCGCAGTTGCGCAAATTTGGCAATATCTGCATCTGACCAGTCACGCGCATGAAAAGTGATTTGGTCCAAGCCACGAAAGAGGCGCTCACGCACATCCTCATCAACCTCATCCACTAACGTTAACACCCGATCGTAACTCGCTTTTAAGGCATTTGGCAGCATCGTTTGTAACACTGAAATTCTAAATGCAAAGGTTTCATGCGCTAAATCACTAGAAAGCGTGAGTAATTCGGTATTGAGCACCGGTGTTAAATCAAGCATCCGCGCAATCGGCCGCAATTTATCCACTGTGGTCAATGGCGTTTCTTGCAGTGCCACTACAAAGGCCATCACATTGCGCGCACCAAAAGGCACCTCGACCCGCATCCCTGGTTGGAGCGTGTCCTGCATGGCTGCTGGAATCAAATATGTGTAAGGCTGATTGGTTTGCATTGTGGGCACATCCACAATGATTTGTGCATAACGTTGATTTGTCATACTTTAATTGTATCAGACGTGGCAAATCTCCGACACGCTCCTACCTAATAAAAAAACCAACAATAAGTTGGTTTTTACATCGTGATATGTGATTCAATCCATGACCAAACTTGGTCTTTACCGTACTTCGTTTCTGACGAGAAGAATAAGAAATCACTATCTGCTTCATCAAACCCTAACGTACGCTTGATATTAGCTTCGTATTTGTTAAACTTGCTTTTTGAAATTTTATCGGCCTTCGTTGCCACCACCAAAACCGGAATATTGTAGTAATGTAACCACTCATACATCGCAATATCGTCCGCACTTGGATCATGACGAGCGTCCACGAGACTAATCACCCCGCGTAATTGCTTACGTGACGTGATATATTCTTCAATCATCTGGCCAAAAGCTTCCCGTTGTTTCTTTGACACTTTGGCATAGCCATAACCGGGCACGTCGACGAAATACAGTTGGTCTTCGACATTATAAAAATTAAGCGTTTGCGTCTTACCCGGCTGTGACGAAGTGCGGGCAAAATTTTTACGCTGAATCAACGTATTTGTCAAAGATGACTTACCGACATTTGAGCGACCAACTAAAGCAATTTCCGGCTTACCATCCGTTGGGTATTGGGCGGCTGACACCGCACTCATGACCATTTCAACATTGTGTACATCCATGATTAGTCCACCTTCTTCAAATGCAATTCTGGTTGTGCACCGTCAAGTACCGACGCTTTCGTAATGACAACCTTGGCGACGTCATCGCGACTTGGAATATCAAACATCACATCTTTCATGACGTGTTCAATAATTGAGCGTAACCCACGCGCACCAGTATGCCGCTTAATCGCCAATTCAGCCATCGCTTCTAACGCATCTGGTTGGAATTCTAGTGCCACATCATCTAAGCCCAAAAGCGCTTGATACTGCTTAATCAAAGCGTTTTTTGGTTCCGTCAAAATCCGTACCAAATCAGACACCGTCAATTCGTCCAAAACCGTGACAATTGGCAAGCGGCCAATAAATTCTGGAATCAAGCCAAACTTGATCAAGTCTTCTGGTTGGACGTATTTGAGAATATTATCATCATCCAATGCCGCCGCATTTTCATTAGCATGCGAGCCAAAACCAATGACCCGTTCACCCAAACGTTCCTTAATAATCGTATCAATCCCAGCAAATGCCCCACCAACAATAAACAAAATGTTGGTCGTATCGACTTGGATCAATTCCTGTTGTGGATGCTTGCGACCACCTTGAGGTGGTACACTGGCAATCGTACCTTCCAACATTTTTAGCAACGCCTGTTGGACGCCTTCACCTGACACATCACGCGTGATTGACACATTTTCTGACTTTTTGGCAATTTTGTCAATTTCATCCACGTAAATAATACCACGTTGCGCGGCTTCAATATCAAAATTAGCCGCCTGGAGCAACTTCAAAATAATATTTTCAACGTCTTCCCCGACATACCCGGCTTCCGTTAACGTTGTGGCATCAGCAATAGCAAAAGGCACGTTCAAAATACGCGCCAAACTTTGCGCTAAATATGTTTTCCCTGAACCCGTTGGTCCAATCAACGCAATGTTTGACTTCTGTAATTCAACATCCGTCGTTGGCGCAAAGTGTTCGTTAATCCGCTTATAGTGATTATAAACTGCCACCGCCAGTGTCTTCTTGGCATCCTCTTGGCCAATCACGTAATCGTTTAATTGGGCCACAATTTCGTGTGGTGTTGGTAATGACAAAGCTGTTACTGCTTGTTCAACCGTCAATTCTTCATTAATAATATTTTGGGCTAAAGCCACGCATTCATTACAAATATAAATGCCGTTTGGTCCAGCGACAATATTGTTGACTTCACTCGCAGATTTGCCACAAAAACTACAATAAATTTCTTCTTCAAAACCTGGTGTCTGCGCCATATTTTTTTCCTTTAAATATAATCGTTCAAAACAATTTTTAACCAATTGTCGATACTATCTATTTTAACAGATTCATCGTGAACACATGGCTTAATTATACGTTATCGTGTCGCCATGCACATCTTATTGGATTCGTGCCAAAATAAAAAAGCCCGACGGGCTTTTTTAAAACGTTACTCTGCCTTTGCAGAGTCTGTAATCTTCTTGATGACTTCACGCATTGCGATGTCATGCTTCAACAATGAATCTGACAATGTCGCACGGATTTGTGCTGGATCCATGTTGTATTGTGCAGCCAAGTTGTTCACTTCTTCAGTGATTTGTTCTTCTGTTGGGTCGATGCCTTCAGCCTTCACAATGGCTTCAAGTACCAAGTTTGTCTTAACACGTGTTGCGGCACCTTCTTCGAATTGCTTGTGCAAGTCATCTTCAGTTTGACCTGAGATTTGGAAGAACATGTCACGTGAAATACCTTGTTGTTGCAATTGACCTAAGTATTGGTCGATTTGACGGTGTACGTCTTCTTCGATCATGGCTTCAGGGATTTCATCACCATCAACTGAGGCGTTTTCAACAGCCTTTGTGATGACAGCATCTTCAAAGGCAGCTTGTGCAGCTTCAGCCTTTTGTTCTGCCAACTTTTGACGTGTCTTTTCCTTCAATTCAGCCAATGTTTCAACTTCTTCGTCAACATCCTTGGCGAATTCATCATCCAATTCAGGCAATTCCTTACGCTTCAATTCGTGAATCTTCACTTCAAACAAAGCGTCCTTACCAGCCAAATCAGCAGCTTGGTAATCTTCTGGGAATGTCACGTTAACATCAACTTCTTCACCGGCTGTGTGACCAACCAATTGGTCTTCAAAGCCAGGAATGAATTGACCTGAACCCAAAGTCAAAGCAAAGTCGTTCGCTTGGCCACCAGCAAAGTGATCGCCATCAACTGAACCATCAAAATCGATCACAACTGTGTCGCCGTTTTCAGCCTTAACGTCAGCTTCTTGCAAAACAAGTTCAGCTTGACCTTCTTGCAAACGCTTGATTTCAGCATCAACATCGGCATCTGATACTGTTGTGTCGGCTGCTTCAACTTCAAGGTTCAAGTAGTCACCCAATTCAATGGCAGGAGCAGTTGTGATTTCAGCCTTCAATTGCCAAGCTTCACCCTTGTTCATTGAAACAGGGACGATGTTGGGACGACCAACTGGTGTGATGCCAGCTTCGTCAACCGCAGCTTCATAAGCAGCTGGCAAAATAATGTCCATTGCTTCTTGATACAAAGCTTCTTCACCAAACTTTGAGAAGAACAATGCCTTTGTTACCTTACCCTTACGGAAACCAGGGACTGAAACTTGGTTCTTGTTGCGTTGGAAAGCTTGTTCCAAACCTTCTTCAACTTGTGCGCGTGAAATTTCAAATTCTAATGTGCCTTGGTTCTTTTGATCCGCAGCGGGTGTCCAGTTAGACATGATACGTCCTCCAAATGTTTTAAATACTTATTAATTTTAGCTTAAAACCCAGTAAATCACAACATTTTTGTCTGATTTCGAGAAACTGCAACGTAAACCACAGCTGCAAAAATCATTGTCAGCCAATTGGATCCGACAGTTTGCACCACGACCGGCACCTGTTGTAACACAAAGTAGCAGCCCATACTCAAAGCCCACACGCTATAAGCCCGGAGATTAAAACCACCCGTATACCAATACGTCCGACCTTGATTAAAAGCCGTGCGATCATAACTTTGTTTTTGCACAATGAAGAAATCTGCCAATAAGATGGCAATTTCCGGTCCCAAAACCATCCCAATCAAATCCAAGAACCAGATAAATGTTTCAATAAAACCACCGACAATAAACGGAATAAAACTCATTAAAGTCGCCACAATGGTAACCAACCATAGACTTGGCGTGAGTTTTAACTTAGGCACAATATTATTTAACGCCGAACCGGCTGCCATCAAGTTAACCGCATTGGCAGTTGTTGACGTCAGCATAATGACAATTAAGGCTAAAGCACCTAGCCCTAATTTGGCAGCTACTGTTGACGGATCTGAACTATTGGGGTCAAATACCTGCGTCCAGACAGCGGCCGCGATGGTTGTCATCGCACCAACAATCGCAAACCAATAAAGTCCAATCGTTGCGCCCAAAAAAGGCGCCGTCGTTGCTGCTGACTTTTTATCGGCAAAGCGCGTGAAGTCAGCACCAGCTGTGACCCAAGCCAAATTGAAAGCTGCAAACACATCCAAAGCTTTTCCAAAGGGCAACTGCGCAGCTTGTGGCGCTGTCCAAGTCATGATTTTTGACAACGGTACCTCTTGTAAGACGACAATGGTTTCCCAAATCACGAGTAAGATCACCAACACCATCCCCACACGTTCAATCAGTCGCACGGAGCGTTGTCCCAATGAAATCGAAATCAAGTGCAACACGCCCATGACTGCCACACCAATCAACATGCCTTTCAAGCCACCGGGCTTAAAATGCGCTGTCCCAAACATATTGCTGAGCAAATAACTCACTGAAATGGCCGCAATGTAGGTATTCACCGCTGCCCATCCCATAAATTGCACCACATTAATCAACGATGGGCCAATGGACCCTCGCAATCCAAAGGCCGGCCGCATCAAATTCATCGTTGAAGCCCGCAGCTTGTAGCCCATGTAGCCCACTAACGCCAAAAAAAGATACGCTAGTGGTCCTGAAATCAAAATAACGCCAAGCGCTCCCGCAAAACCTAATGCTGCGAGCACACCGCCCATATACCAAGTCCCGTTATTGGCATTGGCCCCAATCCAGGTTGCCAATTGGTCCCAAAAACCCATCTGTGATACATGTTGTTCTGCCTTACTGCCTGCCCGTTGCGCTACCATACTCGCCTCCATTACATTGCATTTTAATCTTTATCATATCAAAATCTTAGCGTGCGATGTTACCTTTTTGGCATAAAAAAAACCAACAACGTTGGTTTACTCTAAATGTTTTTGGTTTACTCTAAATGTTTAATGTTAAAGCCAGTTCTTTCTTGAATAGCATCTAACGCTTGCAAGTAACGGGCATAGTAACCATAGGGATCATCACTATCGCCCTTGGCATCCAGTAAGACCACCTTATCCATAAACCCATAGTCCTCAATCACTTGCATCAACGCATGATGGAAGGCCCACCGTGAGCTTTCATCAGCAGTGGACATGTTTCGGAACCCATCATTCACGTAAGGCGTGACGGGTGGGATGACAAGAATCAAATCAATTTGTTCTTCACTAATTGTATTATCAAACAACGGTTGTAACTGCGCACGATCAGCCTCGTCCAACCACATGTCAGCATACACTTTGGTCACCATCGCATCTGTATCAAAAATCGTCAAGCCGTTATTGGCCGGCGAATTGATTTCACGTGAATTCGCATCGTATTGGCCTTGAATGAGCCGAATATAATCTTTCACGATCAACTCATCATCACTCACGTTGGAGCGTTCTTGATATTCGCGGGCATATTCTTCTGAAAACGGTGAGTTACTCGTCCGTGCCAAACGCCGGACCAAAGTTGATTTACCAGTTGAAGCCGACCCCATGACCGTTACTTTTTTAGTAAAATGCCGGCGGAAAACACGGTTAATATAATCCCAGTTGGCAATCGGATCCTTGCGAATTTCTGTCGCAGAGATTTTTAACACCGTGCGATCCATCAAACTAACCTTAAACTGCCCCGTTTGGGGTAAACGTTTTTCCAATTCTACCTTATAATCTGGTTCACCAGTATAAAAAGTAATTTTGGCGTCTGGGTTGACAATATTGCGCTTAACGGTGGCCACCAAAGTCTGCGTCCACTCGTCCCAACCATCTGGCATTTGGGGCATATTATCTTCATTAATATAATCAACCTTAATATCGGACTCGTCACTAAACGCTTCGCGTAGATAACGAAATCTTTTTTCAACTGGTAAGCCCATTTGATCACCACGATCACCGGTATAACCTGAGGCAATGACCACCACGCCATCATTCAAAGCCGCAGCTTTATAAATTTCTGCTTGATGACCGACATGCATTGGGGCCAAGGTCCCAAAAAAAACACCGATATGATCGCCTTCTAGATCATCCTTATAGAGATTGCCTGCAAAAGTTCTCATGCTATTTCATGTGGCACGATAATTGTCAGTTCATGACCCGAAACTGAACTGATCAACGTCCACACCCTCACTTTCTTATCTGTCAAAACAGTATGTCATGTCACAACACGCGATACTTGTCATCAATTATAACAAGTTCCGCGCATCACGCCAACTATCCCCAGTTTAACTGTCAGTCATATGCGTTGTGGGTGTCGTGAACCACGCTTGTGCTGCTGTGAGTTCCGCATGCGTCAGATGATGCGCTTCATCTGTTTGAAAAGTGGTCACCGCGGCGCCCGCTTGCACTAATTGCGCCTGTAGCGCTATCAAATTGTGCTGGGTTACCAACGGATCTTGCCGGCCATAGGTCAAAAACACTTGTGCTGCCGCTAAATTTTGTGGGGTTCCCACCTCAGTTAACTGCATCGCATGATACGCTATCACCCGTTGAAATGGCATTTCTGGCTGCGTTAATAAGGCATGCAGCGCGATATTGGCCCCATTAGAAAAGCCAACAGCCGTCATATTGGCGACCGTTAAGTGATACCGTTCAGCCAAGCCCGTAATCGCGGCCACAAGCCATCGGGTTTCTTCAGCAAGAGAGACCAAATCAAATTGCCCTACGGCTTGGCGTTTAAAATAGCGATAATACCCCTTTTCCACAACCCGACCACGAATGGCCAGAATAGGATGATCGGGGGCTAAAAATCGCGCCACTTCAATCAGACTGGTTTCATCGCCACCAGTCCCATGTAGTAATACAAGGGGCGAGCGTTGCGGATTACCTGACATAAATAAATGTCGAACTTGCGCCAATTCATCCTGTGCGAGTGTTAGTTGATTTGTTGTCATGGCTTCATACCGTTGGTATCCTTGTCTGTGATCAACTCACCCTTTGGTGAATTAAAGTTGACCAAATGGGCTTCAATATCTGGCCGCTGTGATGCTAAAAATGGGGGTAATTCAAGATGAACGCCTGCCGTTTCGTACGTTTCATCAATTAGAAAACCTGGTCCATTCGTGGCTAATTCAAACAGAATCCCCGGCATTGGTCGGAAATATTCAGATTTAAAATAAAACCGATCCACAAGCCCAGAATCGTGCACGCCCAATTGTTGCAGGCGATCAATCCAATATTTTAATGCGGCATCATCATCAACCGTAAACGCCAAGTGGTGGACACTGCCATAGCCTTGCGTCCCACTAGGGATAATACGTGACAACTGGGTAATCACTTGCGCACCATAACCCCCGTCATCAAATTCATATAAGGTATGGTTGCCTGCAGTAGCGACTTTTTGTGCTGTCATGATTTTGGTTAACACAATGCGCATGGCTTGGTCATCATTAACAGTCACAAACGCTGGGCCCAAGCCAACAATAGCATGTTCTGGATCAACAGTAGCTTGTTGCCAAGGCTGATGAGCCTTGGTGACAGCATTTTGACTTGGATTGGTGTCATCTGCAACCAACGCATAACGTTGCCCATCAAAATCATAGAAATGAAGATAAGTTGCCCTAAAAAGTGTGACGGTTGGCGTGTCATAACGAATCCCAAAGGCCTTAAAACGCGTGCGCCAATAGTCAAATGATGCCTGGCTTGGCACGCGAAACGTTGTGCGTGAAATTTCATTGGTCCCAAAAGTCGCTTTTGGCAGACCTTTAAAATCAAAGAACGTGACAATGCTCCCAGCTTCCCCTTGATCATCAGAAAAATACAAATGGTAGGTGTAAACATCATCTTGGTTAACTGTTTTTTTAATCAAATGTAAACCTAATTGCTTGGTAAAAAAATCCCAAATTTTCGGTGCACTGCTCGTGATGGCAGTGACATGATGAATGCCGCGAATCGTTGTTCCCATAGGTAGGACCCACTTTCATAATCGTTATAAGCCTCACTATACAGGAAAAGCAACCGACCGCAAGTAATTTGCTTACTTTTTGTAAGTTTATTGTTTTTACGATTTTTAAGCACTAAAAAAGTACGTCAGTAATCACTAACGTACTTCGGTGACTTAATCTAAATTCGTAATTTCGGCAATCGCTTGTGCATAAATAGCAATTGACCGATACAAATCATCCAATAGCGCAAATTCGTTCACTTGGTGCATAGTGTCTGGTGAATCAGGGAACAAGGCACCAAACGCCACGCCACGTGCCATCAAGCGACCATATGTGCCACCACCAATCACTTGATCATGCGCTGGCAAACCAGTTTGGTCGTGATAAACACGTAACAATGTTTCGACAATTGGATCAGTTGGGGCAACATAGTGTGGTACTTGGGCATGGCCCCCAATCGTTGGCGTCACATCCCAGCCATTAAGTTGTGAAGCCAGGCCAGCCACAATTTCGTCAGGCGTGATGCCCTTTGGATAGCGGAAGTTAAAGTTGATAAAGGCTTCTTGACCAGCCACAAACTTTTGAATCCCAACGTTCATTGACAATGGGCCCATGACATCATCCGTATAGTTCACGCCAAACTTTTCACCGATTGTATCTTGGTGTGCGGGTGTGCCGAGGTAAGTCAAGAATGACTTGGCTGTGCCACCAAAGTCAAAGTTTTGCAAGAAGTTGGCCAAATAAGTCCCAGCGTTTTCACCAGTTTCAGGCATGGCCCCGTGAACTTGCTTACCATTGACGACAAACTTAATGTCATCACCATCAGCTTCAGCATTACCAGAAATCTGTGGATTAGCTGCCAAAAATTCTTGGAAAGCAGCCACCATGGCTTCGGATTGTGCCGTCACGACCGTTGCCCGTGCAATACCAGGCACCATGTTTGTCCGCAAACCAGACTCAAAGGCCACCAACTTTACTGAACCGCCATTTGTTGCTTCATCCTTGATTACAACTTGGACATTCCCCTTTTCACCGTTGATAATTGGGAATTCGGCATCGGGTGAGAAGCCAAAGACTGGTGCTGGTTCCACTTCGAAGTAACGGGTCATCCCTGTCCAGTCGTTTTCTTCATCGGTTCCAAAAATCAAACGTACCCGACGCTTCAAAGGCACTTTCAAATCAGACAAAATCTTGAACGCATAATAAGCGGCCATTCCTGGTCCCTTATCATCTGAGGCGCCACGCGCAATGATTTTATCATCAGTAACAACAGGCACAAATGGGTCAGTCTCCCAACCTTCACCCGCTGGCATAACGTCAACGTGTGACAAAATTGCCACATATTCATCGGCGTCTTTTGGTCCGATTTCAATGTAGCCAACCAAGTTATCAATGTTTTTTGTGGTGAAACCATCACGTTCAGCGATGGCCAACATCTTCAACAAAGCATCCTTTGGCCCAGGACCAAGTGGTGCATCCGGCGTTGCCTTTGAATCATCACGCACAGATTCAACTGCCAACAAATCTTTTAAGTCTGTTATAAAATCATCTTGGCGTAAAGCCGTCTCGTGTTTCCAATCGATTGTCATGAGTTTAAAAAACCTTTCAGTATGATATACCTTATTATACTATTGTCAATGATTATAGCAAATTATTGATAGTTTCTGCATGGAAGCGTCATTGTTTTTTAATAAATCGTTGTGCCACTCAGCGTTGCCGTCCTCGATTCCCAGTTTGTAAATGGGGATTAAATCATTTAAAATGAAGGGAGTAACTGAAGCCAACTTCTGGATTGCGTTGGCCACACAAGCGGTCAGTTTATTTAAGGTGACCGATATGAGGGGGAAATTATGAAGAAGTCAATTCTATACGCTACCATTTTTGCAATCATCTTAATGTTTGTGTCACTTGTCAGTTGGATTTTAAAAGAAGACACTCTCGCTATCCTCACTGCCAATTTTGGCTTGGTGATTTTAGCGGTCATGACATTGTGGGAAAATCGCAAGGACTTAACCCATTAAAGGTCCCTTCATCTGTTTTTAAATTAAGCATGAAAACAATGAGGGTGTAATTGTGAAGTCACTAACGGAAAAAATTTTAACACAAGTCATTAAAAAGCGGCCACCGCACACTTATAAAGGTAGTTTTGGTCGCGTGCTGATCATCGGCGGCACTGTGCAGTACGGTGGTGCCGTGATCATGAATGCCTTAGGTGCCGTTAATGCTGGCGCGGGCCTGGTAACAGTTGCCACTGATCCAGCTAATTTCACTGCCATTCACAGCCAACTACCTGAGGCCATGGTGGTGGATTTCAACACCGACTTAACGGCCATGATTCAACAACATGATGTCATTTTAATTGGGTCCGGATTGGGTGATCGCTTTGATATTTTACAAGCGACGTTTGCAGCAATTTATCCAAAACACATCTTAATTGTGGACGGTTCTGCACTCACACTCGTCGCGCAGCATCGCTTGCCTTGGCCAAAATCGCAATTAGTCATTACCCCACACCAGATGGAATGGCAACGTCTCAGTGGAGTCTCAATCCCGCAACAAGCTTTTGAAGCCTTTAACGTGTTGGCTTGTGGTAAGTTTAATGTGCGGCCAATTTTGGTGTTAAAACAATTCCATACCCAAATCTATACCGCAACAGATATTTACGAACTGACCATTGGCGGGCCACATCAAGCAGTGGGTGGCATGGGTGATACCCTGGCTGGTATTATTGCCGGTTTTGCGGCACAATTTTTTGCAGCGTCACTCGCCGATGTTGTTCTTGCCGCCGTTTACACTCACTCTGCTATCGCAGATGAACTCGCACAGACACACTATATTACACGGCCAACCGCAATTAGTGACGCCTTACCACGTTTTATGAAAAAATACGCCAATTAGGCCGCAAAGGATCCCCACATTATGCATTTTATCTCTTGGAATATCGATTCAATCAATGCCGCCATTGAACATAAGTCTGCACGTGGTGAAATGACTTGGGACGTGCTCCAACAAATCGCCGCCCAACAACCTGACGTTTTCGCCATTCAAGAAACAAAATTAAAAGCCACTGGACTCACTAAAAAGCAAGCGGCCGTTTTAGCTGAGCTTTTCCCGGATTACCAGATTTATGTCAATGCTAGTGATGCCCGTTCGGGTTATTCTGGGACCATGTTTTTAACCCGCCTGACACCGCTTGCCGTCACGTATCCAACCATTGGTGCCCCAGGTGAGATGGATCTTGAAGGTCGGATTATTACCTTAGAATTTGACGACTTCTTTGTCTCCACCGTTTATACCCCAAATTCAGGCTCTGCCTTAGCACGCCTGGCTGATCGCGGCGCTTGGGATGATGCTTACCGTGCCTATATTTCATCCCTGGATGCGCAAAAACCCGTCATTTTTAGTGGCGATATGAACGTCGCACATGAAGAAATTGACTTGAAAAATCCCAAAACCAATCACAAGTCTGCTGGCTTTACTGATCAAGAACGTGAGAAATTCACGGCGCTCTTGGCAGCTGGTTTCACTGACACCATGCGAGCCCAAAATCCGGACACACCTGGCATCTATACTTGGTGGGCCCAAATTAGTAAAACCAGTAAAATCAATAATTCTGGCTGGCGGATCGACTACTATCTTGTCAGTGATCGCATTGCGGATAAAGTCACGGATACAGCTGTGATTGACACTGGACTGCGGCAAGATCACGCCCCTATTTCACTCAAAATGGCTTTCTAATTAAAATGACCTCACCAGCTTGGTGAGGTCATTTATTTTTCACAAAAGGTTTGAGCCTTTCTGTACCAAAATGTTGGTCTTGATAAATTAAAATTTGTGCTGCTGCGACAGCATCATCTAGCGCATTATGGTGATGATCTAAGGTAATCCCCAGATTCTCAGCCACCGTATTGAGCTTATGGTTACGGAAGTGTGGGAAGAGTTGCCGACTGCTACGCACCGTGTCTAACAGCATATAGTGCGGTGCTTCAATCCCGTAATAAGCCAACGTGCCTTGCAACACGCCGTGATCAAATGATGCGTTGTGCGCCACAACCAGCTTGTCTTCGGTGAATAGTGGCGCTACCTGCGCCCAAATTTCTGGAAACTTTGGGGCCTGTGCGACATCTTGTTTCTGAATGCCGTGAATGGCGGTATTACGCGCACTAAAATACGTCTCTGGTTGAATTAAACTATAAAACTCATCCACGACTTCATTTTGTCGCACCACGGCAAGGGCCATCGATACGGCAGAGTGTTTTTCATGATTCGCTGTTTCAAAATCCATTGCAACAAAATTCATCATATCCTCCTATTTAAGCCAAGTCCTTAACCATCCGTTGTAATTGTGTTGCGCGCCCATTGGGTAACACGATAGCGACTGGTTGATCAACAACTTGAAACCCAAACTTTTGATAAATATGTTGAGCAGGGTAATTATCCTGTTGCACATCTAACCAGACCTGTTCTAAACCAACGTGTTCGGCCCAATCGAGTAAGGCTGCTAACAGGCTTTGACCAAGCCCCGCCCCGTGAAATTGTTGCAAAATTGCCATGCCAACTTCACCGTTTTCAATTGAGCCAATGCCCACTGGCAAACTTAGCTCCCCTTGCTCAGCCATGAGTAACAACGTAATTGCCGGCCCGTCACTGACTTCTGGGATGACATCCCCATCACGAACACTCGTCACCAAAAACATATCCGTTTCCGTCATCAACTCCTGAATGAGAGCCTGCCATTCCGCCGCTCGTGCTAAGCTGGCCTCCGCTAGTTCAAAACCAATCGGTTGGGTCAAATCAAATGTCATAGTTGTGCCTCAATCTTTTCCGCTGTGCCGAACCCTTGAATTTGAATCGTCCGCACATCATCGTTATCGCCACGCAAAAAGTTCAGCACCAGCCGATCATTTGGGAGTAAATCAGCCATAAATTGTGGCCACTCAATCAGGGTCACTCCATCAGTGCCGACATAATCTTCAAACCCTTGGTCTTGCGCCCCTGTTTCTTCCAAGCGATAAGCATCAAAATGATAAATTGGAAAATCATGGGCCGCATACGTGTTCATAATATTAAATGTCGGGCTTTTCACCCGTGCACGCACGCCAAGTTCACGCGCAAATCCTTGCGTAAAAGTCGTTTTACCGGCCCCTAGATCACCCTGCAGCGTGATCACTAAACCAGGATAAGCGAGTTTGGCTAACCGTGCGGCAAACTGTTGGGTTTCGGTTGCATTGTGTGTCAAAATTTCTGTCATGTTTCTATTATATCACGGCTTTTACGAGATATTTTTTCTACGATAAGCCCCCTGTTTTTTTGCTATAATGGGTTTAATAATTTTAAAGGAAATCACCATGATTTATCCAGACGATTCACTGACTTTACATACCGATCTGTATCAGATCAACATGATTTATACCTACTGGCAAGCGGGCATTGCACAACAACCCGTCGTTTTTGAAGCCTATTTTAGAAACCGGCCGTTTAATAACGGTTATGTGCTCTTTGCTGGTCTGGCACATGCCATTGCTTATCTTGAAAACCTAACATTTACCACCAGCGATATTGCTTACTTGCGTAGCCTATCGCTTTATTCGGAAGCCTTCCTAACTTATCTGGCGGATTGGCGCTTGACGGCTACCATTCGCGCACCGCATGAAGGTGAGGTGATGTTTGCTCAGGAACCATTACTGCAAGTTGAAGGGCCTTTGGTCGATGCCCAATTACTTGAAACTGCTTTACTGAATATCATTAACTTCCAAACGTTGATTGCCACCAAAGCGGCCCGCGTCCGAACAGCAGCTGGTCAAGATCCTCTGATGGAATTTGGGACACGGCGCGCCCAAGAACTTGATGCCGCACTTTGGGGTACCCGCGCAGCGTTTATCGGCGGGTTTAACGCCACTTCCAATGTACGCGCTGGTAAATTATTTGGCCTACCAGTTGCTGGCACCCATGCCCACGCATTAGTACAAGCCTATCAAGATGACTATACGGCCTTTAAAGCATATGCGAACACTCATCGTGATGTCGTCTTTCTGGTTGATACGTTTGACACCCTCAACTCTGGTGTGCCAAATGCCATTAAAGTGGCTAAGGAGTTTGGCGACCGGATTAACTTCCAAGGCGTCCGCATTGATTCTGGCGACATGGTAACCCTATCTCAAGCGATTCGCCAGCAACTAGATGAAGCTGGTTTCCCATCAGCCAAAATATATGCCTCGAATGATTTAGATGAGTATACGATTTCTACGTTAAAGGCCCGTGGGGCACAAATTGATGTTTGGGGTGTGGGGACGAAGCTGATCACCGCTTATGACCAACCCGCATTAGGCGCAGTTTACAAAATGGTGAATATTGCTGGTCAAAATACGATTAAGCTCTCTGATGATCGCGATAAAATTTCGACGCCTGGTAAAAAGCAAGTTTGGCGGACACCTGACGGGGATGTCTTAACTTTTGCGGACGAAACACATGCCGGCACGCCACTGCTCCAAGATATTTTTGTTGCTGGTCAGCGTGTTTATACGCTACCAAGTTTGGTTGATAGTCAAGCCTACGCCAAACAACGTCTGGCAGCAATTGACCCACAGTTCAAGCGTTTAGACCAACCTGCAACTTATCCCGTTACCCTATCCCCAGCACTTACTGCGGCCAAAAACGCCGCCATTGATGCGGTTCAGCACAATCTCCAGGAGAAGTAATATGCGTCCCTTACAAGCCAAAATTATTGCCGATTTACACGTTCAACCCACCATTGACCCTGCGCTTGAAGTGCGCCGGTCCGTTGATTTTTTAAAAAATTATTTGTTACAAAATCCACAATATACGAGCTATGTGATTGCCGTTTCTGGTGGCCAAGATTCGACCCTTGCTGGTAAACTCGCGCGTCTGGCAACCCAAGAACTGGCTGAAGAAACCGGTCAAACTTATCAACTCATTGCGGTTAGACAACCTTATGGCCAGCAATTAGATGAGCCAGATGCCTTAACAGCGTTAGCCTTTATTGGTGCTGATCGCGTCATCACGACTAATATCAAAACGGCAACCGATGCCATGACTGTGGCACTGCGTGAGAGCGGTTTAGTGGTCGATGACATGAGCCGCGGGTCAATCAAGCCTAAAATGCGGATGATTGCCCAATATGCAGTTGCCCGCGAATATCAAGGCGTGGTCATTGGGACAGATCATGCGGCCGAAGCTTTTGCTGGTTTCTTTACTAAGTACGGTGATGGTGGCACTGATATCAATCCCCTTTGGCGTTTGAATAAACGACAAGGTCGCGCGATGTTACAAGCGTTAGCGGCCCCCGCAGCCCTTTATGAAAAAGTGCCAACGGCTGATTTGGAAGATGATCGCCCACAGTTACCCGATGAAGTCGCCCTCGGCGTTTCTTATGATGTCATTGATGACTATCTCGAAGGCCAAACCGTCCCCACTGCACTCGCTGAAAAAATTGAAGCCTTATATTTGGCCAGTGCGCATAAACGCCACGAACCCGTCACAATTTATGACACGTGGTTCTACTAAACACCATACAACAAGGAGGGTTAAATAATGACAAATGAATCACCCGTTTGGGTTTATTACGAGGACATTGCCACACAAGCAACACTCATGCCCCCAACTCGTCTAGATGGTGGCGTTGGTGAGCCTTATAGCGTCACAGTCCCTGAAATTACTAACTACACTTACGTCGATGCCTCTGGGGATCTCGACAGTATTTTTGGTAATTTACCGCAAGCCTTGCATCTCTATTTCCGGCCAAGTCAATGGCGGGAGGCCCACCGTATCACCATGTATATTGCCGTGCAAGCTGATATGTTGGCCTATGAAGCGCCTGATGATCAGGCAGCTGTGAGCGCCAATATTCCGGTTGGCAGTTTTTGGGCAACGCCACTCCGTGTCATCACGGCCAACGGCCAATTCTGGTACCAGATTGGTGATCATGCTTGGCTACGGTACGAAGCGCATCTCATGGTGCTTTCAGACACGGCGCCAAATGCCGAAAATATTCACTACATTCAGGCCCATGCCGTAGCGAACGACCAGCCCAATGCCATTGTCAATTTCTTGCCAAATCAAGCGACTGAAGTTTTTGCCGAACCCTACGGTTTACCAATCGGCAGTGTTGCTGATGGTGACTTTGTTGCTATCATTAACGAACAGCACCACGACAACGGCATTATCTGGTACGAACTGGCTCATCACGGTTGGATTAACAGTTTGTATATTAATCAATTATAACAACCTCACTACGCGAGACATCAATCTTTGTATCACAATGCCCCTTGACCGTCCAAGGTTATAGGGGTTTTTATTTGCCTATTTTTTCATATGAGTTCATTAAGATATCTTTTCGACCAGTTAACCGCTTAAACTTCGCTCCAATTTTTGGGGTTCAGTTCAAGTTATTTTTTCTAAAACAAAACTATTTCATCCCACAAAACATGACTTATATTGTTAAACAGCGCCAATCGCTGAAATCTGTGACTAGCGCTTGTTTTGGTTAACAGCGCAACATCTAATTGGTGATTATCAAATACGATACTCATAGCATCATGATCAACTGTTGCACCTTCACCAGTCTTATTGAAAATGGTTAATTCTTGAAATGGCGCTGAGGTGTTTTCAATAAACGTCCCAGGCAACTTATATTGCGATTGCTGACGCGTCAATAAATAGTTGGTAGCCGAATGTTCCAGAACATTTTTTAACATTGATAAACTGTCAGAGGCTGTTGTTTCATTATCTAGCTTGGTTTGTGCCATGAATTGGCGACGCAAGTGAGTGTTTGTATAACGTGCGCTTGCAAAGTAATTGATTTCTGCCATACCAAAGTAACGTATCAACGCATTTGCGGCCCAATTATCAGAAATCGTCAACATTAGCGTTTGCAATTGCGCCACTGTGATGGTCTGATTATTGGCCGACAAAACGTCTAAAATGCCTGCTCCAAAATGCGTTAGCTTTCGTTTCGTCCACCAAACATCATCCTCAGCCAACCCAAAATCTGGATTGATTAGCGATACTTTGTTAGCTAAAGTTTCTGGCTTTTCAGTCATAATATAATCTGAAATCAGTAACTTTATTAAACTAGCAGATGGAAAAGAAAAATTTGGCCGTAACGACAATAAAACATTACCATCGAGTGACAAAACAATTGCAGTCTGACCTTCAAAATCCGACAGCAATTGCGCAATTTTTTGTA
>USIU01000007.1 GCA_900554745.1 uncultured Leuconostoc sp. | reverse complement strand
TCTGACCACTTGATCAAATCATCTGGCATTGCTTCGTGCAACTTCGTAGGGTTTGACAATGGGAAGATCTTTGGGTGATCCGTGTTGGCAACCATTGCTTCAACGACTTCCTTGGTAAATGAACCAGGGTTAGTTGATGTACCAACCAAAACCGTTGGCTTAACAGCCTTAACAACTGACAACAAGTCCGTCAACTCGTCAGCGTTCTCAAATTCTGAACGTGAACGGGCGAATGGCTTTTGCTCAGGCGTCAACGTTTCGTCATCGTCGAACAACAATCCTTGACGGTCAACCATGTAGAAGTGCTTGCGAGCTTCTTCTTCTGACAAACCTTGTTGCATAAACTCAGCCAAGACACGGTTAGCAATACCCGTACCAGCTGAACCACCACCGTACGTCAAGTACGTTTGTGACTTGATGTCTTCACCAGTAATAGCCAAGGCACCCAAAACAGCTGACGTTACAACGATTCCAGTACCTTGAATGTCATCGTTAAACGTTGGCCAGTCATTCTTGTACGTGTTCAAAATCTTCGTTGCCGTTGAACGACCGAAGTCTTCAAAGTGCAAGTACATCTCTGGGAACAATGATTGCGCCGTCTTAACAAACTTATCAATGAACTCGAAGTATTGGTCACCACGAACACGTTCGTGACGGTTTCCCAAGTATAGTGGGTCTTCCAACAATTCCTTGCGGTTCGTACCAGCATCAACAGAAACTGGCAAAACTGAAGCAGGGTCGATACCAGCGGCAGCCGTGTAAACCATCAACTTACCAACAGCGATATCAACACCTTGGACACCCCAGTCACCGATTCCCAAGATACCTTCAGCATCAGTGGCAACCAACAACTTAATGTCACGACCATCAGCAGCGTTCTTCAACGTTGCTTCGATGTTCTCTGGGTGGTTGATGTCCAAGAACGCAGCGTTTTGTGGGTTCACAAACAATGCTGAGTAGTTTTCGATCGTGTCTGCGATTGTTGGGTCGTAGACAACTGGCATGAACTCAGCAACGTGTTGATCTACCAAGTAGTAGAACAATGTGCGGTTCGTGTCGAACAACGTTGAAAGGAAAATACGCTTTTCAACGTCGTTAACCTTTGTTAGGTATTGGGCATAGGCTTGATCAGCTTGCTCTTGAATCGTTTGAACATGGGCTGGCAACATACCAGTCAAACCAAGTTCTGCACGCTCTTCCTCAGTAAAGGCAGTACCCTTATTCAAGAAGGGGTTGTTTAAAATTTCTTGTCCACGCATGGTGTAAACATCTCCCTTAAATCTATAAATAATTTCTTAACGGTGCCCAGTCTACTACCTATAAATTTTTATAGTCAAATTAAACAGATATGATAAAATTAATTTATATTAACGAAAGAAGGGGCGTCGTAATGAACTTTAAAGACTTGGCTTACTTCTCTGCCCTTGCAGAGTTAAAGCAGTTCACAGCTGTGTCAGAGCAGTTTGGTGTCACACAACCAACCATCACGTACGCAATCAAACGATTGGAAGAAGAATTCGACAGTGAATTGTTGGAGCGCCACGCTTCAAAGAAATCAGTTGAACTGACGCGTACTGGGGAACTAGTTTTGGAACTAGCCAAGCAAATCCAAAGTGAAATTGCGTTCACTAAGGAAGAAGTCCGTCTGCATTCCTTGAAAAAATTACGGTTTGGTTTACCGCCAATTATCGGAACTTACTATTTTATGCCGGTAACCCGTCAGTTAGCTAAACGTCATTTGCTGCCTAATTTCGAAGCGGTCGAAATGGGTAGTGCGGATTTAATGGCGCAAATCGCGGACGGTAAACTAAATTTTGGTTTAATCGCCTCGATTGATCAGGTTCACATTCCTGGCGTTATTGCCCAAAAGGTCGCATCCTTCCCATTTGTACTCGCAACAACAAACAAAGATTTACCTGATGAAATGTACTTTGAAGATGTTGCTGATGAAGATTTCATTCTATTAAACGAAGGCTTCATTCATAGTCGCGTGTTTAAAGAACTCACAAATAACAACGAAACGTTTCCACGCATTCTCTACACAACTTCAAACGTCGAGGCTTTGAAAGGGGTAGTGAAGGAAGGACTTGGGATGACATTAATTATGACGTTAGCCTTACAAGAAACTGATCGTGACATGCACTTTATCAAGTTATTAAATGACGACGTACCAACGTTTGACATCTATCTGCTAGCCCGTGAAAGCGTCCATGTCAACGACGCCCGTGCTGACATCTTGCAGGTCATCCGCGAATATACTGATAAATAAGCGTTCATTCATTTAAAAATGTTCCCTTTTTGCAACACCCGCGCGCCGAAACTAGGTATGATAGCCATACGAATTAACGAAACAAGAGGCAAACAATATGTACGAGGGTAAAGTTATTTTGGTCGCCGGTGGAACCGGGGCCGTTGGTGAGGGAATCGTCAAGTATTTAGCAGAGAATGGCGCAACCGTACTAGTGCCATCACGTTCTGAAGAAAAAGCGTTGGATGCATTAGGGTTTGTTGATCAACCATTCCGTAAGAACGTGTTTTACTTGTTCGGTGATATTTCAAACGAAGATGACGCACAAAAGATGCACGATGTGATTGTTGATAACTTCGAACAACTAGACGGAATGGTGTCATCACTTGGTGGTTGGTGGCAAGGCGCTGCCTTGACTGACATTACTAAGGCTGAATGGGAAGAGTTGATGCAAGGTTTGTTGACGGCTCACTTTGTTGCCAGCAAGACCTTGATGCCTTTGCTCCGCCAAGGTGCAAACTACACGTTTATTAGTGGCGTTTCCGCAGAAGACGCTGCTTTCAGTAAGTTCTCAGGTCCAGTTGCCCCAGCTGGCGCAGCTGTTCTCATGATGAGTGAGCTTTACGCCGTTGAAATGGCTGGTCGATTTAACGTTAACTCATTGATTCTTGGCCCAGTTAACACTCGTGTTCGTCCTTCTTTGTACCGCAAGGATAGTTACGTGACGTCAAAGATGGTTGGTGAACTAATCGGTGCGTTGCACTTTGAGAACACTGAGTCAATGACTGGCCAACGTTTGCGTGTGCCTGACGTTGAAGCCGCTAACGAGTACTTGGCCAAGTGGCGCGCTTAATATTAAAAATAAAACTCACATTAAAAAATGCCGGATGACTTGAATCATCCGGCATTTTTCAGTTACTTTTTAACTTTCACTTTCGCATTAACGCGTTGCGCTTGCTTAAAGTATTTGGTCATCACGTGACTAACAGTTCCCCAATAATAGAACAACAGTGAGCCAGCAATAATGACAATGAAATCAAATGGATAATGAATCCAATTTTGACCGTTAAATTCCTTCGATCCGATGTATGACATGATTGAGATAAAAATCAAATAGCCAATCATCCAGAAACTACCCTCAAACGCACGTTTCGTCTTGTTGAAACCAGTGCGCCACTCGTAGTAAAAGTAGAAGGGCAATCCGAGCAAGATAACTAAAATAACCTGAACTGTCGTGGGCCACATCGCCCAGTAAGTCGCTAGCGACGCCAAAACAAATGATAGTGGCGCCATAACCTTTAGAATCTTACCGCGGAATGGGCGGTTGAATTCAGGTGCCATTTCGCGTAATGAAATAACTGTGACAGGGCCAGTTAGGTAGGCAATCAATGTTGACGTTGAGATAACACTAGCCAACGTTCCCCATGAACGGAAAATAGACACCATCAGCATACTTAGAATGGCATTAACCACCATTGCGATACGGGGCGTACCGTATTTTTCGTTAATCTTACCGACGAATTTTGGAATATGGTTATTAGAAACCATGGCCGCCAATGTACGACTAGACGACGCTACGAATGATACACCAGTACCAAACGGTGAAACGAAGGCGTCCATATACAGCAACACTGACAGCCAATGAATACCAAGCAAAATTGCCAAGTCAGCAAACGGTGATGCAAAGTTTATGCCGTGCCAACCGCTAGCTGCAATCATGTCCGGCTTCAAAGCTGTGATGAAAGTGCTTTGAAGCAAAATATACAATACACCACTAATTAGTAGTGAATAAACGATACCGCGACCGATATTTCGCTTGGGATTTTCGATTTCACTTCCCATGTTGATAACCGTTTGAAAGGCGTTAAATGAGAAAATAATCCCCGAAACCGTCGTGGCTGCAAAGATTGGGGCCGTACCGTACGGCATAAACTCGTGTAACGATGTCCCGTAGTTTTCTGGGTGAAAACCTGACATCGTCAACATGATGATCGTTAGCAACGGCACCCCAATTTTAAAGACTGAGATTAAGCTCGTAAAGTTCGTTAATAGCTCCACTGACCAGTAATTCAACAACGTGAACACAGCGATGAAAAAGAAAACTGCTAATAATCCTTCAGATGTAATTGAACCATTTGCCATGAAGCTCTGCGTCCATTTCGCCCATGACCAAGGCCATGAACTCATATACTGAACAGCCGCAACTGACTCAATTGGAATCAACGTAATTAAAGAAATCCAGTTCGCCCATGAAGCAATGAATCCGAGTAATGAACCGTGGGTATACTGTGCGTATTTACTCATCCCACCAGATTGTGGGAACATCGTACCAAGCTCAATATAGTTATAGGCGATTGTTCCGATAACGATACCGCCAATTACCCAGGATATGATAGCGGCTGGACCTGCAACTTGAGAAGCTTCCCAAGCACCAAATAGCCAACCTGACCCAATTAGAGAACCAAGTCCCAGCATAACAAGCTGGAATAACCCGATTTTCTTGGCCTTTTTTGAATTTTTCATGTGACCTCCTCGTACATGTACGAGTAACAGCTTACCAAAAGTTCACATATAAATCTAATTTTTAGAACTAAAAAAGCCTGATTTTTAGGACAATCAAGCTTTAGCAGTTATATTCTGTCGTTACTATGATTTAAGCTGCATCTTCTTGGTGCCAAACAAGGTCGAATACGCCATTCACAAGTGGCCGAACCACGAAAAGCAATAGCGGAATTGCGAATAGTAGCGTGTGAGCCCATTGGATAAAGTAAGAATGAATCAAATGGTGCGTGTCGTAATGGTGAGACATATACAGCCCATAAAATGACATGATTGAAACGTTACCGGTGACAATGAACACCGCCATCGAATGACGACGTGGAATTAGACGACTAAACCAAGCTGGCAAGACATCGTGGAGCTTAATGACCAATGGCAAGGTTACGTTTTCCTTCAGTAAGAACGCTAGCATGAACGTCAACGGTACAATGGTTAGTGTCGCAAGAATTGTTTTCTCATGCCAACCTGCAACCCAAGTACCGTTCCAAATACTAATAATTGTCACCATCATCAACGTTGTGACAATTCCCAAAATAAATGATCGTTCAAAAAAGCGTTTCATCAAAAATCCTCCGTGGAAAAAATAAGTATTTTTCCAAACTACCATAACTGGGAGGATTTTGACAAGGTCGTCCTGAAAAACGCTTATTGCCGATAAGGAGTGATTTTGCTATGCTGTAAGTTAGTGGTTCGTAACCATCCCACTCAAAAAAACTAGGAGAGAATTAAATATGGACACGAAAAAACGCTCTTTTTCAGCGCGTGATATTTCACTAATTGCCGTTATCGCAGCATTGTACGCTGTCGCAACCGTGGCTTTGCCATTTGCTTCGTACGGCCCATTCCAACTACGCTTTTCAGAAGGGTTTAACCATTTGGTCGTCTTCAACAAGCGTTACATCATCGCTTTGACCATCGGGGTATTTATTGCCAATATCTGGTCACCATACGGAATCGTCGACATGATTGTCGGTACGGCTGGCACCTTAGCCATGACCACGATGTCTTACTTTGCGACGCGCAAGGTTAAAAGCGTGATTAAGCGTTTGGCTATTAGTACCGTTATCGATGCATTAATGATGTGGGTTGTTGCCGCCGAGTTGTACTTTATGGCCAAGACGCCATTCTGGGCAACATTTGCTTGGACGGCGCTTGGGGAGCTGGCAGCTTTGATTATCGGGGCTGTTATCTTCTACATTTTGAGCAAGCGCGTTGATTTGGAAAAGTAATGATTACACAAGACTATAAAAATCAAACCATTTTGTTAACTGGGGCTGCATCAGGGATTGGATTGGCCCAGTTAAACACCTATTTAGATGCCGGTGCGACGGTCATCGCAATTGATAAGCAACCAATACCAGTTACGCACGATCGTTTGACGCCATATCAACTAGATTTAAGTGATATGACCCAGCTAGGCGAGTGGATTGCGTCGCATAACGACGAACTAAGCATCGTTGATATCTTTCTCAGCACCGCTGGTATATTAGATGCATTCACACCGGCCTTAGACACCGATTTTACAGCCATTCAACAATTGATGAACGTCAATGTTAACGCGGCTGTCCAATTAAGTTTGGCTATCTTACCACATATGGTGAAACGCCAAGCTGGACAAATGGTGTTCATGGCCTCAATCGCCGGTCAAATTGCTGGCGGTGGCGGGGCGGCCTACACGATGTCAAAGCACGCCTTAGTCGGCTGGATGAAACAATTAGCTTTAGATTATGCTGATCAAGGCGTCCATATTAACGCTATCGCACCCGGTGCCATCAACACGCCAATGAATGCGGCTGATTTCGCTGGTGACGGCGCAATGGCCAAGCAGGTCGCTGCTGAAACCCCGGTTAAACGCTGGGCAGCTGCGCAAGAAGTCGCTGATATGACGTTATATCTCACAAGTCCAGAATCAAGTTATGTGCAAGGGCAAGTGTTTACCATTGATGGTGGTTGGACAATTAAATAGCATGCCAAAAAGGAGACCTCATACGAGATCTCCTTTTTCTACATAACGGTCATGTTTACTAGGTATTCGAAATACATCAAATCCGGTGTAACATCAACCATGAAATTGTCGTTTTTGTACAATAACAAGCGCCAATCGCTAGTCTTGTCGTTATTACGTTCATCGATAAATTGGTTAAGTGACCCATCATTGTTTAATAAGATGTAACCAGCGTATTCATCAAGAACAGCCGGCAAGTCAGTCGTGCGACGTTCAATCTTGGTTGTACCTGGTTCATACAAGGCAATCGTGAACTCGCCGATTTCTGGACGCGTGTTATCGAAGTACCACTTAAACGCCATCAAATCGTTCATCGTTAGTCCGATATTCATCAAGTAATCCACACTAAGGCGGAAGTGGATTGGCTCAACCATGTCAGGTAGGGCTGGTACGTGGAATTTATCCGCGTAATATTCAGAAAAACGTTGCCACATCAAGATTTCAGGTTGCTTTTCACCTGATTCATAGGCACGTAATTCATCTGGTGACAGTTGTAGTGCAGTGCTTACTTCAGTGGTTCCTAATTGAAAGAACTCACGAATCGTTTGTAGATTATTCATGCCACTATTATATAGCAATTTTTTGAATTGTCATATCTGAGACTAATTCAAAAAACGCGTGTTCTTGGCTTTCCAATCTTCCAATTTGATACCAACCCAGAAGCCATAAATACCTAGCGTAATAATCATCAGTAACAGCCACTTAATCCAGTTACCAAATAGGCCCACTGCAGATCCGTTAAACTGCATGCGGTGACCGTCAATAACAGTGTGGTTAATCTTCCAACCATATACCATCACCAATGCCCACGGATATAGAATTCCAAGTGAGATGACCGTAACAATAAACCCCAAAATGCTCCAACCAATTAACGACAGCAACCCACCATCAAAAAAAGATTGACGGCCAAACTTACTTTCTGGTCCCATAAAAATACTCCCATAGCTTTTTACGTCATTCCAATCTGGACGTGAATAAGCCTAGTGTAAAAAAATGTGGTATGGAAATCAAGACGTTCTTCAAGTAAATATATACTCTAAGCAAGAGAAAGCAATGAACCCCCGGACGCAACTTTAGATCGTGTTGTCCGGGGATTCATCTTATTAATTACTATTCATGTCTAGGATCGCGTCAAAGACTGCTTGTGGCAATTCGATGTCGCTCTTCTTTTGGCCTTGACGGCGCAATTGTTGTTGCTTCTTTGAGACCTTAGTTCCAGAAGCAGCAGCCTTACGAAGTGGTGGCACATCGGCACGAGCGATGGCACGACCTTCAACAATGGCTTGAACTGGCATTGATTGCAACTTACGTGGAATCAAATCTTTCAACTTAGAAACAATTTCAGTTCCAACACGATCAACCTTTGAACGGTGCATAACGAATGTCAACGCATCAACCTTAGCGTAATCAACCGCAATGTCGATACGGACCAAGTCTGACTCTTGGTATGAATCAAACTCTGTAGAAAGGGTAGCAAAACCGTGTGACGCTGACTTCAATTCGTTAAAGAAGTCATAGGCGATTTCTGAAATTGGCATACGGTAAGTCACCATCAACATTGAACCAATCGTTGCCAAATCCACCAATTCACCACGACGACCTTCAGCCAAGCGCATAATGTCATTCAACATTTCGTTTGGCAACGTCATCTTAGCCAACATGTAAGGCTCTTCAACCTTTACAATTTGGCCGTAGTCAGGGAATTGAATTGGGTTTTCAACGTAAATCGGCTCATCTTCATTCTTGACCGTTACGCGGTACGTTGAATTTGGCATCGTTGTCAAAACATCCAGGCCGAACTCTTCTTGCAAACGCTCACGAATAATTTGCAAGTGGAAGATTCCCAAGAATCCACCACGGAATCCCATCCCCAAAGCTTCAGATTGCTCTGGCTCATATTGGAAGGCGGCATCATTCAAGCCAAGCTTTTCAATACCAATCTTCAAGTCCTTAAACTCACTACCGCGAGGGTAAAGACCGGCATAAACCATTGGCTCAACATCTTGATAACCAGGAAGGGGTTCAGCAACCGGATCGTTAGCAAGTGTAATCGTATCACCGACACGAACCGCCTTGGCATCCTTAATACCAGTCACAATGAACCCAACATCCCCAGACTTAAGCGTATCAAGTGACGTCATCAAAGGTGAGAAGACACCCATTTCTTTGATTTGCGACTTAATCTTGTTAGCCATGAACAACACGTTGTCTGAAGACTTCAATTGTCCATCAAACAAACGCACTTGCACAATGACACCCTTGTATGGGTCAAACTTCGAATCAAAGACCAAGGCCTTCAACTTACCAGTTTCGTCGCCTTGTGGGGCAGGGATGCGGTCACGAATTGCCTCTAGAACTGCATCAACACCTAAACCGCTCTTGGCTGAGATTTTTAGGATGTCTTCTTCCTTAAATGACTCATCCAAATCAAGCAATTCTTCGATAGTCTTATCAACTTCAGCAGCCATGTTATCAATCTTGTTCACGATTGGAATAATCACAAGGTTAGCAGCCTTAGCAAGACGGTAGTTAGCGACCGTTTGGGCTTGCACACCCTTAGTCGCGTCCACCAAAAGCAACACACCATCAGTCGCTGACAATGAGCGTGAGACTTCATAGTTAAAGTCGACGTGGCCTGGCGTATCAATCAAGTTATATTGATATTCAGTCCCGTTGTTATCAATGTAGTAGTTTCGCACAGTACGAGACTTAACCGTAACACCGTGAGCCTTTTCAACGCTCAAATCATCAAGCAGTTGGGCTTCGGTTTCACGCTCTGATACTGTGTTTGTCATTTCCATAATACGATCGGCCAAAGTAGACTTACCGTGGTCGATGTGCGCAATAATTGCAAAATTGCGAATTAAATCTTGTCTCGTTGACATTATTTCTCCTAACATTCCCAAAAATGTATCTTACTGATTGTAACATTTTGCAACCATGAGAACAAAACTGTGTCAACATAGACACGAAATTATTTGTTTTTTTCGGAAATGACCGTCGATTGTTTATTTTTAATTAGTTAATTAAATGTTAATATAAATCTCATGAAGGAAAGAAAGCGTCTATTATAAAAACACGGGGGATGTAGATATGGATTACTCTACTGGTGAAATGGGCCCAAGCACCTTGCATTACACGTTCGAAAAAGCCAACGCTGCAGATTTTGCAGTGAACGGGGTGGCTGAAGTCGTTCAACCAAAAATTAATGACAAACTCATCGAACACTATCTGGATTTGTGCGAACGTCATCCAACTTGGACGTTCGGGCAGATTGCGAGTGGCTTGCACATTGATGCAGCAACTTTGCGTCAGCTAGAAACGGTTACAAATAGCAAATTACGCTCTGCCAAAGTAAGGTAGTTGCTGACGCTCGAATTAAATTTCGGGCGTTTTTTATTTTTTACTAATATATGTCCCGTATTCCTTATCTTTTTACAGCAGAACCTGGTATGATGGACATTATTGAAATTTTTAAATAAGGGGCTTCCAATGAACGATCAAAACAAACTGAATCGTACAATGACGCTTTTGCCAGCCATTTCGACTGTCATGGGAACTGTTATTGGAGCGGGTGTCTTTTTTAAAGCATCTAGTGTTGCACAATCAACTGGTTCAACCAGTATGTCTCTATTCGTTTGGATTTTGGGTGGTTTGATTAGTCTGGCTGCCGGTTTGACCGGTGCTGAACTTGCTGCCGCATTGCCACAAACTGGTGGGATGCTAGTCTACATCGAACGAGCTTATGGTAAGTTACCAAGTTACTTGCTAGGGTGGGCACAAATTGTTGTGTACTTCCCAGCCAGTGTGGCGGCAAAGGGGGTTATCTTCGGTACCCAAGTTGCTAATTTGTTCCACTTGCCAACAAGTGCGATTATTCCAGCGGGAATCATCGCGGTCGCATCAGTCTTTTTGATTAACTTGCTTGGATCTAAGATTGCTGGACAATTCCAATCAATCACGTTGTTCTTCAAGTTAATCCCATTGGCCTTGATTATCATCTTTGGTTTGCTACAACCAGGTGGGGTGGATGTCAGCTTGTTCCCAGTTGAACCAGGTTCACAAGCCGGTTCATGGGCAACGGCTGTCGGTGCCGGACTTTTGGCCACGATGTATGCCTACGATGGATGGATTCACGTTGGTAACATCGCCGGTGAAATGAAGAACCCACAAAAGGACTTGCCACGTGCAATCGCCGGTGGGTTGATTGGTATCATGGTCATTTACTTGCTTGTTAACTTTGTTTACTTGCACTCATTGCCATTGTCAGCTATCTCAGGAAACGAAAATGCCGCTAGTGATGTGGCACAACACATTTTCGGTGGCTTCGGTGGTAAGTTGATCACGATTGGTATCTTGATTTCTATCTACGGTACGCTGAACGGATACACGATGACCGGAATGCGTTTGCCATATGCCATGGCCTTAGAAAACGAGTTGCCATTCTCAAAGCACTTGGTTAAGTTGAACCGTTACCAAATCCCATATGTGGCTGGTATCTTCCAACTTGTCTTGGCAGTTGCTTTGATGTTTATCGGTGGTTTCGACATGTTAACCGACATGTTGATCTTCGTTATCTGGTTGTTCTATACGTTGGTATTCATTGCCGTTATTAAGTTGCGTATTACCGAACCTGATTTGCCACGACCATACAAGGTGCCATTGTATCCAGTTGTACCAATCATTGGTATCGCTGGTGGGGTATTCATCATTGTCATGACCTTGATTTCAGAGTTCCAGCTCGCCATGATTGGGCTAATTTTGACACTAGCTGGTTTGCCTTTGTACTTCTACATGCAATCACGCAAGCGTCGTCAAAACTAAATCACGTAAAAATAAGCAGATTAATTGCCAAACGGCAGTTGGTCTGCTTTTATTTTTGCCGTATACTAATACTCTGACTATAAGAAAAGTGGGGTGTCTTATGCCGACATTCATCAAAAAAATACTATCTGACAAAACTTTAGCAATTACGACTATCTTGAGCGTTCTTGCATTACTTTTTGGCCAAGTGGCTTGGACGGACATCAACGTCCATACCATTGTGGCCTTAGCCGCTTTATTACTACTAGTTGGTGTCTATGAGCGAACTGGGGTCTTGGTTGCCATCGCAACGACCATTATTAAAAAGAGTCGCACGACGCGCCAAGTTATTTTAGTGACGCTATTGCTGTCATTCTTTGGCTCGATGATTTTCACCAACGACGTGGCCATTCTAACGTTGGTACCAATTTTTGTGACAATCGCCCGCAAACTTGAATTAAAGATGGTGTTACCAGTCATCTTTATCACGATTTTTGCGAACTTAGGGAGTGCCTTCACGCCGTTCGGTAACCCGCAAAACCTTTATCTAGCGTCACATTATCATTTAACACTGGGACATTTTTTGCAGCTGTCACTACCAATCGGCATGATTAACTTAGTGTTCTTGTTACTCAGTCCGTTTGCCTTTAAAAACGTGCCCATCCATGACATCGAACTAACTACGACAAAAATAGAGACACGAACTGTCATTATCTTGGTAATTAGCACCCTATTAGTACTAGCCGGCATTTTGAATCTCTTTCCAATTTGGGGTGCCTTGTTGGTCAGCATCGTCACAGCATTGCTACTCAACCGCCAAACCTTTGGCCAAATCGATTATGGCATCTTATTGATGTTCGTTGAGTTCTTTATCATTGTTGGCGCATTAAGCCGCATTGAATGGGTATCCGCCATGATTAAGCTTGGTATGACAACGCCAGCAATGACGTTCATCACAGGAGCAATCTCAAGTCAATTCATTAGTAACGTGCCAGCAGCGGTGTTGTTATCAAACTTCACTAGCCACGTTTCGCCACTGTACCTCGGAGTAACAACTGGCGGGTTGGGTACGTTGATTGCATCATTGGCCAACTTACTCGCTTGGCGCCAATTTGCACAACATACAAGCGATCAATCATGGCACTTTCCACTACGCGCGATGCTAATCAATGGTGTGCTACTCATTATCTACTTGCTTATTGGGTTGGGACTCATTATGCTTAGACTTAACTAATAACGCGTCAATGGAGGTAGCACTATGCATGGACTACTATTACCGTTAATCGGCCTAATTTTATTGAGCATCATCACATTTTCAATCACGTTGGTCGGAAAGCGACGTCGTCCGCAGCTACCAACCGAACGCGAGTTACAACAAGCCGAAGCCAAAGAATTACATGAAAATAAAGATAACTGACACCACCTTAAGAAAAGGTGTTCTTAAAACCGTAGCAATCAACGCAATCTCATTCCTCTTGTATAATATAAGAGTTAATAAAAAGTGAGTAGGTTTTGGGATATGCGAAAAAACGTCAGTATCATTTTTAGCGTCCTCATAATCATGGGGGCGTTTATTTTTTGGGGTCTCACGACGCATCAACATATTAGTTCCGACTTAAATACAGTTAAAAGCGATGATGTGAAGGTGCCTTACGGGGGTGCCTCACAAAAACCACTGTATTCAGATAAAGATTTTTTAAATCGTATGTCACCATATCCGGTGATGCATGACGATCTGCAATATGCAATTGCGCTACCTGGTCTTCAGGGCGCCTGGTCGCTAAAAGCGGGGCAAGCATCAGTTGACAAGCACCAACTGATTAAGGTCGATACATTGGATCCACAGGGCATCGCAGTTGGTCGTAATGAAATTTTTATCTCTGCGTATGATCACGCACACAAAGCAAATTCAGTTATTTATGTGCTTAACAAGTGGACTGGTCGTTACATCAAGACATTAGTCCTACAATATCAAGATCACGCTGGTGGCATTTCATACGATCCTGACCATCAATTACTCTGGGTTGCCGGTCACAACGGTAAAGATTCTGTGCTATACGGCATCGCTCAGACGGATATTGATAGCTATGACATTCGTTCCAAGCTGCCAATTGGCTATCAGCAGGATTTCACACTTAAAACTGCGATTAATGCCTCAACTGTGGCTTATTATGATGGGGCACTTTGGGTTGGATACTTTACGCGTACCGGTCTAGGTAACATCCAAAAGTTTGCAATTAACGGGGATTCAAACGCAACGTTAATGGTTGGACAACCAGTGGGCGATAAAGACCCATCAATCGTTGCCGGGAATAAGTTTTATGAAAGCGTACCTGAGTTGCAGGGCATTTCAGCTAATACGAATCACGTGATGATTACATCATCGTTTAGTAATGCTGATTCAAAGTTGGTGCGCTTTGATAAGGGGGATGACGGCAAAATGACCAATGGCATGTATGTCACCATGCCACCATTTTTGGAAGGCGTTAATTACGACGGGGATACAGACCGCTTCTACGCCTTATTTGAGAGTGCGACACCGGTGTACCGTATTAAGACAAAGGCCGTCGTGGATCGTATTGTCTATATCGATCCCGAAACATTCAATAAGTACGCTTTGCCATATAAGGCGTTGCGTAATCCGCTTGGGTTTAATTTAGCAACGAAAACTAGCCAAACGCAAAATCCAGCTTGGGTTTACCATAAATAAGCATTAGTCATGAGGGGGATAACATGAAGCGTCTACACTTAGGCATTGGTTTAATTGTCATTGTCGCATTGGGGGCTTTTATTGGTCTGAATGAACCAAATAAAGTAGCACAGGAAAAACGACCAACTACGAAGCATGAAAAGATTAAAAAGGTCGATGTTAATCAAACTATCGCGCCATCTGGTACGCTAGGGGCACAAATTGCGCAGCGGGCAAAGGATAGTCATCACAGTGGCACACTTTTGGTTGCCCAAAATGGCAAAATAATCCTTAATCAAGGGTTTGGTTTAGCGAATAAGTCAGCCAATACGCCAACAACCGCTAAATCTCTGTATGGTATCGCATCAATTCAGAAGAATCTAACGGCCATCCTTGTCATGCAGCAGGTTCCAGCTGGTAAGCTACACTTGACTGACAAAGTGAGCCAATACTTGCCAGAATTACCTGACGCCGACACGGTCACTATTCAGCAGTTGTTGAACATGACAGCTGGTTATAATCAGGTTGGTAAAACCGAAGCCAAGCTGGATGAAGCTGGCTACGTTGATTTTGGTTTAAAGCACCTGACCATGGATCAACGTGGCGCCTGGTATTATTCAGCTGGTAATTACGTAGCCTTGGTTGGCATCCTACACAAGGTGACCGGCAAGTCATATGAGCAGCTACTAGACAATACTTTCAAAAAGCAATTCGGCATCGATTACACAAATTATAATGATTTCGTCAATAGTCCTAATCGTGTTGAAAATTATAGCGCTGACGGGAAGCCGTTCTTTGATAACCCAAGTATTTTTAACCGCGAAGTCGGTACCGGTAGTATTGAGATGACGACCGGAAATTTGTACAAGTTATTACATGAAGAACTAGCTGGTAAGCTGATTAGTAAAAACTTGTTGCACCAAATGTTGGTCACAGGTCCAAACGAAAACTACGCATCAGGCATGTACGACGATGGCAATGCCTACCGATTGCACGGCGTTTTGCTAGGATTTGAACCTTCTGTTAAAACAACCAAGGACGGTAAAACAATGGTCATTTGGTTGAGCAATGAAAATGCGGCGCAGAGCAAAGAAAACTACACGCTGGTTAATCAGATTTTTGACCTGGTGACCGGTGCACCAGCCGCTAAATAAGCAAGATTTCAAGTCCACCAGTATGGTGGGCTTTTTATTTTGAGGGGTTGAGAGTGGCAAAGCGTTAATTATCATCGTTATAATAATGGCAATAATTGTTATTAACGAGGGGAATCCAATGATAATAAGACCACTAGAAAAAGTAGACTTGGAGTTTATTTACCAACAAGAAAACACGCGCAATGCCATGGCACTGTGGTTTGAAGAACCGTATTCGTCATTCGATGAACTCAGCCTGCTTTATGATAAGCACATCTTGGATCAAAGCGAACGACGCTTTATTGTCCAAGAAGACGACGGTACGCCAGTTGGTGTTGTTGAGATTATGGATATTGATTTGCTACATCGGACTGCCGAGATTCAGGTTTATATCAACAGCGCTTTTACGGGCAATGGGTATGCGACAAAGGCAATGGCTTATGGTGTACGTTATGGGTTTAACAACCTAAATTTGCACAAGCTATACCTGTATGTTGACGTTAAAAACGCCTCTGCGATTCATATCTACGAAAAGCTGGGCTTCCGACGAGAAGGAACGTTGATTGAGCAATTCTTTGCTGAAGGGCAATATCACGATTCTTATTTCATGGGGATGTTGCATAACGAATATCGCGATTGGGTTGCTGCCCAAAAATAACGCTTTCTGCCCATACATACCTGTATGGGCTTTTTTCTACTAAAAATAAAAACATACTACCAATTGTGTTTGGTTTGACCTGATTTTTTGTTAGTGATATCGTTAACTTGTACGATATTTGGTACGCATATAGAAAAGGTGAAATCATGACATACGACGTAATTTATATTGGAAGTGGTCACGCCGCCTGGCACGGCGCCCAAGAACTAGCACGTGCCGGTAAAAAGGTTGCCTTGATTGAACAAGAAAAAGTGTCGGGAACGTGTACTAATTTTGGCTGCAACGCCAAAATTTTGTTAGATGGCCCGGCTGAATTATTGCATCATTTGCATAATTATCACGGCATTGGTATCAACGACGCTGTAAACATTGTTTGGCCAGAGTTGATGGCCTACAAGCACCAAGTTATTGATCCAATGGACGATGTTATGGCACGCATTTTGGCCGTTGATGGTATTGATATCATTTTTGGGCACGCATCGTTTGTAGACGAACACACGGTTGTTGTCGCTGATGAAACATATACAGCTGATAATTTTGTGCTTGCAATGGGTCAACGTGCTGCTAAGCTACCAGTGGCTGGTACGGAATTAACGTATGACAGTAAAGATTTTCTAGACTTACCCGAAATGCCAACATCGATGATTTTGATTGGCGCCGGGTTCATTGGGATGGAGTTTGCTTCTATTGCCCATGCGGCTGGTAGCGATGTCACAATTATCGAATATGCTGATCGTGCTTTGGCAAATTTCGATGCTGAATACACACAACGTGTTGTTGAAATTATGTCAGAAAAGGGTATCAACTTTGCTTTTGGTAATGCTGTAAACGAAATCAAAGCAACTGACAACGGATACATTGTGACGACTGCGCAAGGTAATCAATTTGAAGCTGCGATGGTATTTGATACAACTGGTCGTATACCAAATATCGATCATATGAATCTTGAAGACATTGGTGTTGAAACGAATCGGGGCGGGGTAGTCGTAAACGATTACATGCAGACTAGCGTTTCACACATTTATGCCAGTGGTGATGTCGTCGCAAAAACAACGCCACGTTTAACGCCGACCGCTACCTTCGAGTCGTTGTACATTGCGGACATTTTATTAGGCAAAGAAAACGAAGCAATCAAGTACCCAGCTGTACCGACTGTAACGTTTACGTTGCCACGCATGGCACAAATCGGCGTTTCTACAACTGAAGCCAATGCTTCGGATGAGTATCAAGTTCACAATATTAATTTTGCGCAACTCGGTATGTTTGCAAGTCATCACGATCAGGAAGCGAAGGTTAAAATTGTTTTGAATCGTGATAAGCAATTGGTTGGTGCCGCAATCATCGGCGATGCAGCGCCGGAACTTGTTAATACACTCGTACCAATCATCAACCATAAATATACAAAGGACGACCTTAATAAGACGATTTACGCATTTCCAACCGCATCAGCGATGTTACCAATGTTGTTAGCCAACTTCTTGGCATAGTCTGAATAATTTAATACGAACAAAACCTGTCAATAATTTTTCGTCCACGTGAACAACGTGGACTTTTCACTATCAAAATACATGTGAACATTTCTACAAAATATCGTACAATCGAAAATAGTTATGTATTAAATTACGATATTTTTGGGGGATACAACCATGACAACAGGTGTGTTGTTGGTAAATTTAGGAACACCGGCTAGTCCAAACAATGTTGACGTTAAGCCATATTTAAAAGAATTTTTATCGGATCCGAATGTCATTCATGTGCCAAAACCGATTTGGCAAGTGATTTTAAACGGGTTTATTTTGCCGATGCGCACCTGGCGATCAGCGACCTTTTATCGTGAAATCTGGCTAGAAGAGGGATCGCCATTAACTGTTTACACAGCGAAGTTAGCTGAGAATTTGCGAAACTTACGACCAGACTGGCTGGTTGACTACGCAATGACGTACGGTTCACCAACAATTCCGGATCGACTACAACAATTACGTGAAAATGGCGCCGATGATATTATCGTGGTGCCATTATTCCCACAATACTCAACAACGACGACAAAAACAATCGTTGAAAAAGCGACGGCTGCTGATCCAAATGCACAGATTATCCTCTCGTACGAGACACATCCAGCCTACATCGAAGCCTTAGCTGAGAAGATTAAGGTGGACTGGCAATCAAACAGCTATGATAAGTTGATGTTGTCATATCACGGTATTCCAACGAGCTATGTGCGGCAGGGGGATGATTACCTAAAGCAGGTAAACGCGACGACAGAAGCCCTTAAAACAGCCTTGCAATTGGATGACAATCAAATTGTTCAAACATTCCAATCAAAATTTGGACCAACGCCTTGGTTAAAGCCATATACCAGCCACGTTTTGACAGAGTTACCTATCTACGGTGACAAAAACGTACTAGTTGCAACACCAGGGTTTGTAATCGACTCGCTCGAAACGCTGAACGAATTGAAGATTACCGCTGCGCAAACATTCAAGGCGGCGGGTGGTGACCGCTTCAGCTTAGTATCACCACTAAATGACGATCCAGCATTAGCGAAAATGTACGAAAGCATTGTGAGTGATTATGTTCGATAAGCGATTTTTTCAACGGTTCTTGTCATACGCCGGTGCTTCGTCATTAGTCGCAATCGGCTACATGGATCCTGGTAATTGGTTGACTGCGATCGTCGGTGGTAATCTATTTCACTGGTGGATACTACCGGTTATGACCTTGGCTATCGTATTTGCGATTGTCTTGCAATTGGTTAGTGCGCGACTAGGCATTGTTACGGGCAAAAACCTAGCTGAATTGGTTGCACCAGCGTTGTCTAAGCCAGTCCGAATCGGTTTTTGGGCATTCAATGAACTAGCGATGATTGCAACTGATTTGACGGCCGTAGTCGGTACTGCAATTGCATTACACTTATTGTTTGGTTGGTCACTCCAAGTAACCACGTTATTAACTGTATTCGATATTATTATTTTTCTGTGGTTGTTTAAGTTCGGTGTCCGTCGTATCGAGTTACTAGCCGTCGCCGTGATGATTGTTGTCACAATTGGCTTTATTTTTGTGCTACAACCACATCGTTTGGCAGAGACCCAACCAGTACACGAACCATTTCGCTCGTTCGGTTGGCTAAGTGTTAGTTTGGTTGGCGCCATCATCATGCCGCATAACTTGTATTTGCATTCTGAATTGGCTAAAGCGCGGCCATACAACCGTGAAAACGATGCAGAAGTAAGCGACATGCTCCGAATGGCAAAGTGGGATACAACAATCCATCTACTTGGTTCTTGGGTTGTCAACGTGCTGTTGGTATTGATGGGATGGTTCGTCTTTACTGAAATCGGACATAGTAATGTGATGTTCAGCGCACTGTACGATACGTTGAAGCCGACCGTCATGGCACCAATTTTTGCGATTGCGCTTTTGCTTACCGGTTTGATCGCGTCAATTGCCAGTACATTAGCTGGTCAGATTGTCATGACTGGATTATTAAAGTGGCGTTTGCCAATGGTATGGCGCCGTATAATCACACGGGCATTTACGCTAGTGCCTGTGATTATCATCGTCTTTTTGTACCACGGCCAAGAGCAGGCACTATCAGAGCTGATCATCGTGGCACAGTACAGTCTAGCAGTAATGTTGCCCGCTAACTTAGCTGTCATGTGGTGGGCCATGCGTCGCTTACCAACACGCTGGCAGTTCCCACCGATGGTTCAGAAGATTGTCGTCGGTGTCGCATTGGTAGTCGGTGTATTCAGTTTGTTAGGATTATTCATGTAAGTAACATTTGCGTTGTTACTAGATCTTACTTATTTTTGCCTCGTTGAATACGTGTTTTGTCTCATGTTATGCTTTGATTACCTTATGACTTGGAGAATCCAAAATGCCTAAAAACGTGTACCGATTATTACTATTGCTAACAACTGTCGCTTTGCTGGCCAGTGTGCCGACCATCGCGAAAGCTAATGCTTATGAAGCAACTGCCCAGGACGATTTATTCCGCAACGCGCCTGATGATCAGTATGTCATCGTTTCATCAGGCGGTGGTTACTTTACTTCCCGGGATGAGAATCGGGTGAAGCAAGATAATCCAATAGGATTCCTAGGGCAAAAAGGTGTGGGCGAGAGTACAGTAGGCGAATTAAGAAAGCTTTTCAAAGAACACGGTGTCTACACAGACATGAACGCTTTTGATAATCTCACAACCGAAGAAAAGCAACTTCAAGTCAAGAAAAGAATTGCTATTTTCAAGCAACTTGCGAAAGAGACTAACAGTCGTCACAGAATACACGGCACGTTTGTTGAACGCAACACACCACGTAATCAAAGTCACATCAAAAAGACTGTTATTTCACGATGCATCGATTCAATTAAGGCTTTATACCCTGGGAACTAAGTATTCAATAGCAACATATACAATCAAAAAACGACCGGGAAAGGTACCACTGAGGCTTTCCCGGTCGTTTTTCTAAATAATTGATGATATCCCTGTGATGATTGGTCCCAGGGATAATAAAATGAGCGCTGCACCGATGTAATAACCGTAGCTTACTCCCCATAACTTGAAAGGGGTAGCATGTGATTGGTCATATCGTTCATAGGTCTTAACTGCTTGTTTTGTCAGATGGAGTTCCAGTACACCCAAAACGAGCATCAACAGGCCGAAGAGGAGTGTTAGCATATCCTTTTCCTTCCTAACTACTGATATGATCGTTGTAGTATTTAACCGCAGATTTTGTGAAATAGGCGTTTGCAAGCATTGCGATGATCGGAATCAGTGACAAAAGAATATTGATTTGGGCCAATACAATTACCCAAACTGGTGCCAAGATGTAAAAGGTCGCAAGTCCCGTCAGCAAGCCAAATGCCATTCGCGGGTTGTTAAAAATTGCGAGATGACGTTTCGTATGACGAAAGCTATAAACAGACACAAATATTGTTGTGATTAATATGATGTACAACATTGGCAATCTCCTTTCATATCCACAGTCAATCAACATATACTTTAATTGTAAACGTTTTCATTCGTTATGACGACTTATAACATTTATATTTCGTTTAGGAAATAATTACAACGGCTATAAACAATAGCAAAGTACGTTACGATTATCACAAACAGTAACTAATAAAAGAGGCTAAATAACATGGCAAACACAAAAACATTTAAAATCACCGCCGGTATCTTCGCGGCATTGGCACTGATTCTGTTATTAGGTGGCATCTTGATGGACTGGCCATCTCGAATTAACAACCTTGTTGTTTGGGGGTCTTTAAGCTTGTCATACCTAATGATGTACATTGACGGCAAAAAGAAATGGCAATTAGCTTTTTTCGGCTTTTTTGCAATCGCATTTCTGGTATCAGTATTCACAAATTTCATGGCACTAAAATAAGCTTGTGAACTGTGATTCGTCAGCAACTACAGCGTCATTTGTAGATAGTATTTGGTAGTGCCAACAAACGGTGTGTCTGCAAGCTGACCAAAGATACTAAAGCCAAAACTTTGATAAAAATCGGGCGCCTGATAATCCTGTGTATTAACCGTGATATGTAGCAGATTCAGTGATTTAGAAGTCTTAATGGCAGCATCCACAAGATTATGGCCGATGCCGTGACCGCGATACTCAGATGATACGGCTAGCAATGAAATGTGAGCAGTATTGCCAAAAACTTTAAGCACCAAGGCGCCAATAACAACATCATCAGTTAC
>USIU01000006.1 GCA_900554745.1 uncultured Leuconostoc sp. | reverse complement strand
ATCCGCAAACGGATGATGCCCAAATTCCAGATATTGTGGAATTTGATGCGGCGTCAAATAGTCGTGTCGAAGATATGCGTGATATCTTGGCCAACGTGGATTATGCACCAATTGAAGCCAAATACAAGGTTTATATTATTGATGAAGTGCATATGTTGTCCAATAGTGCGTTTAATGCCCTTTTGAAGACACTTGAGGAACCACCAGCAAATGTGAAGTTCATTTTGGCGACCACGGAACCACAAAAAGTGCCGGTGACGATTTTGTCGCGGACGCAACGTTTTGAATTTAAGCGGATTGCGACTGATGCGATTCAAGCGCGCTTAGCCGATATTTTAAGCCAACGTCATGTCGCTTATGATGATGATGCGTTGCGGATTATTGCCAATGTGGCTGAGGGTGGCATGCGTGATGCGTTATCCATTTTGGATCAAGTGATGGCGTATGGCACTGATCGGGTGACAGTCGATAACGCCTTGCAGGTCACTGGCTCGACGACAACGGCGCAACTCTTGGCCTATATGATCGCGGTTAGTCAAGGAGACACGCCTAAAGGCCTCCAGATTTTGCATGACATTTTACTGGCCGGCAAAGATGCCCAGCGGTTTGTGGTGGATGTGTTAGGCTTGTTACGAGATGTGATGATGGCGACGGTGGCGCCTGATTTGATCAAAACAGCGGTGGCGGTGACGGATTTAACGGCACTCGCGCAACAATTATCTGCTGAACGGATTCAGCAGATGATGGTGATTTTAGATGACATCCAGCAGCAATTGTTGCAAACGATGCAAAGTGATGTGTATTTAGAGTTGTTGACTGTTAAACTCGCCATGACAGCGCAACCAACTGCGGCAGTGACGGGCCAGCAAACCAGTACCACCACACCAATCCAGCAGCAATCAGGGACCAATCCTGTGACAGCGGTTAAGCCATCAATCGTCACGACTTCAACACCAGTGTCACCAGCTGACGTAGCACCGGTAGTGGCTGACCCAGCGCCGCAAACACCGGCGCCACAACCAGTTGCGCAACCGATTGCGGCTGACACGCCAACGACGCCACCAGTAACTGATGCCCAACTGTGGGCGCGTACCGGACAGGCGGCGGTATTTGCTGTTTTACAAAAGGCTAAGCGTGACACGCTGAGTCAGGTGAAATCAGTTTGGCAGGACTTGATTCGTCAATTTGGTGTGGCTGAACAGGCTTTATTAACGATTGCAGCCCCAGTCGCTGCGAGTGATGAAGGGCTTGTGTTGGCGTTTGATTTTCCACCGTTATTAGCTCAAGCCTTACAAGATGCTGCATTACAAACGCAATTGCGGACGGCCCTGGCTGACCAACAATTACCAACCGAAATGGTGTTAATTACCCAAGATAGCTGGCAACAAGAACGTTCAGATTATGTGGCCCAATTAAAAGCCGGAACGACGCAATCTTTGAATTTGGCTGATATCCCCAGAGTGCGTCCAACCACTAGTCAGCCGCAGAACGAACCGACAACAGCACAAACTGGTCTTGTGGAACCCGCAATCGTCGCTGAAGCGAAGAAATTATTTGGCGACGATATTGTGCAGGTAATTGATTAAGAGAGAAAGGATTGGCTGCGATAGCCTTGTACCATCATGGAATATCCAGAACCGATTGCAAAATTAATAGCAAGCTATACAAAATTACCAGGTATTGGGCAAAAAACAGCCACGCGTCTGGCTTTTTACACGCTAGGGATGGCCGAAGAAGATGTGATTGATTTCTCGAAAGCGTTGGCTTCGGCTAAACATGACTTGACCTTCTGTGAGGTGTGTGGCAATATTACGGAAAAGACAATCAACCCCTGTGCCATCTGTCAGGACACTTCGCGTGACCAAACAACCGTCTTTGTGGTTGAACAGGCGCGTGATGTGATGGCCATGGAGAATACACGTGATTATCACGGGCTCTATCATGTCCTGAATGGGGTTATTTCACCAAGTTCTGGGACAGGGCCAGAAGATATTAATTTACCAAGTTTAATTCGACGTTTGTCAGAACACCAAGAAATTAATGAAGTGATTGTCGGTACCAACGTTAATGCTGAAGGCGAAGCGACGGCCATGTATCTTGCGCGGTTGCTGAAACCAGCCGGCATTAAGGTCACGCGTTTAGCTCACGGCTTAGCGGTAGGGTCTGATATTGATTACGCGGACCAATTGACGTTGATTAAAGCAGTACAAGGACGAACAGAGTTATGATATTTCGTAAAAAGAAAGTAAATCTGCGACAAACTTATGACCAGGCATTGGTTTTTCAAATTGATAAAGCCAAAATTGACTGGGATACAGCTCAAAATTCAGAAGAAGCGTTGTTAGATGGTCAAGTCAATGTGCGGTTAATTCAAGCGCAAACGGCGCTGGCAAAAGCTAAATTTAACTATCTCTATCGGGAAGCCCGCCGTCGTAAAACGGTTGGGCATTTGCAAACGCATGTCCTCAAGACTGATCGTCTTTAGTGGGCATCAGTTTGCTGCCCCAAGCATTAAAAAGGACAACAAGACACATGACGAAACCATTATTTATTACGTTTGAAGGACCAGAAGGTGCGGGTAAGACGAGCGTTTTACAAGCACTCGTGGCCGAATTACAGCCGCAATTAGGTGACGAATTGGTCACGACGCGTGAGCCTGGTGGTCATCCAATTTCTGAAGCGATTCGTGCCATTCTACAGCCGGCCGAAGATAATGGGATGGATGATCGAACGGAAGCGTTATTGTATACTGCAGCGCGCCGGCAACACTTGGTGTCCGTTATTTTGCCCGCGTTGGCAGCGGGTAAAGTGGTGATTTCTGATCGCTATGTCGACAGTTCGCTGGCTTATCAGGGCGGTGGTCGTGGTTTAGGTGTTGACCAGATTTGGCAAATCAATCAGTTTGCGATTGATGGGCTTATGCCTGACTTAACCATTTACCTGGATGTCCCAGCTGAAGTTGGTTTGGCGCGGGTAATGGCCAATCGTCAAGATAAGATTGACCGTTTGGATAAGGAATCCTTAGAATTTCATCAAGCAGTGCGGGAGACTTATTTAGCCCTGCAACGTGATTTTTCTGATAGAATTAAATTAATTGATGCGACACAACCGCTAAAACAGGTCATTGCAGCGACACGCACAGTGCTTTTTGAGACTATCGCATCGCGAAAGGAGTCATCATGATGAAATTAGTGACAGCTATTGTTCAAGATAAGGATGCGACCAAGCTCAGTAACGCCTTCGTTAAGGCTGATATTCGGGCGACACGTTTGACGACGACAGGTGGCTTCTTACGTTCCGGCAATACAACTTTCTTGATTGCCATTGAAGATACCCGCGTCCCAGAAACATTGGCTATTATTCAAGAAGTATCCCAAACACGCAAGCAGTTTATGGTGCCACCAGTGAACTTAGATGCCGGTGGCGAACAAATAGGTGCTTATCCGATTGAAGTGGAAGTCGGTGGCGCGACTGTTTACACGCAAAATATTGAATCTTTCCATCAGTTCTAATGACACCGGAATTTATTACAATCGCAGAAAAGGTGTATCCTAAGCAGATCGCCCATTTTAAACAACTGATTGCGACAAATCAGCTCAGTCATCTGTACCTTTTTGTCGGCCCAAGCCAGCCAGAAAAGCTGGCTTTTTCGCGTTATTTGGCCTGGCTCATGACAGGCGCCGACACGCGCCAGGCGATTCGAATTGTGGCTGATGACCATCCCGACGTCAAGATTACCCAACCCAGTCTCCCAAAGAGTGGGACTGGGACAAAACGGACGTGGAAAGTCGACCAAATTCGCGCGCTAAAGCCCGAATTTGTCACGGTGGCGCAGGAAAGTCAGCGCAAAGTTTTTGTGTTTGATGCTGTGGAGACCTTACAAGCTGAATCAGGCAATGCGCTGCTCAAATTTATTGAGGAACCAGCTGGACCACAACTCATGATCATGTTGGCCGAAAATCTCAATGAGGTGTTACCAACGATTCGATCACGTGCGCAAATTGTCCAATTGCGGACGGAAGTGACGTTGGCTCAGGCAGATGATGACGCGACACAGTGGCGTAAAACGATGCAACCAGTCTTGTTCAAGTGGTTTGAGCTCATGATGCAACGCCGTGTTGAAGCTTTTGTGTATGTGCAATTGCAGCTGGTTGACGCGTTGAAAGAAGCACCACAACAACGTCTTTTTTTGACGTGGTTACATGAATTGTCGCGCGATACGGTGGTCTATGGGCAAATACCCGACGCCCAGCTTCATTTTCCAACATTGGTTGGCTTATACAAAACACTCATCCAGCATTATAGCCCCCAGCAATTAGTGCGTGCGAGTGACGTTATTTTTGCCGATGATCGGTTAAGCCAAACAAACGTCTCGTTACAAACTCGTTTTGAGAAAATGGTCTTGGAAATCGCCATGGTATTAGGAGATGAATATGCAACAACAAAAAAGTTTTGAACAGCGTGAGACCGGGACCCTCTATCTTGTGCCAACGCCGATTGGTAATTTACAAGACATGACCCCACGCGCCCTGACCGTTTTGACGGAGGTTGATTTGATTGCTGCTGAAGATACGCGGCATACCCAACAACTGCTCAATCATTTTGAGATTGCAACGAAACAAATTAGCTTTCATGAACATAATTGGCAGGCTAAAATTCCTAGCATCCTGGCCGATTTGCAAAATGGCAAAAATATTGCGCAAGTCAGTGATGCGGGGATGCCTTCCATTTCTGATCCCGGTAAAGAATTAGTTGCTGCAGCGATTGCACAAGGGATTGCGGTCGTCCCAATTCCGGGCGCCACGGCCGGTGTGACGGCGTTGATTGCTAGTGGTTTGGTGCCGCAACCCTTTTATTTTTACGGGTTCTTACAACGGAAAAATAGTGAGCAAATCGCTGAGTTGCAACGACTGGCCACTTTGCGTGATACGACAATTTTTTATGAGGCACCGCACCGATTGAAGCAAACTTTAGAAAATATTCAAAAGGTGATGGGCGATGACCGTCAAGTCGTCTTGGCCCGTGAATTGACGAAAAAGTATGAAGAATTTTTACGGGGGACGGTGGCTGAATTAGTCGCTTGGACCAAAACGCACGACATTCGTGGTGAATTTGTTGTGATGATTGCCGGTTTTACTGGTGAAGAGACGGTGGACACGGACAGTGATGATGCGACATTGACGGTGCAAGAAGCCGTCGCCAAATTGGTCGCTAAGGGCCTAAAACCCAATGCTGCGATTAAACAAGTCGCAAAAGACCGCCAGCTCGATCGTCAGGCAGTTTATGCAGATTATCACGGTATTGATTAATAGCAGTTTGTTAGACAGCGGTATGAAATAGGGGGGAACATGCAACCATTTGCGATGCAACGACACGTTGAATACTATGAAGCGGATATGACCGGGCAATTATCCTTGCCGATGATTTTAAATTGGGCCGTTTTAGCTTCGAAAATGCAAGGGGATGCCTTAGGGGTTGGACAAGATGTGCATTTAGCACGTGGCTTAGGCTGGGTGATTTTACAATATGAGGTGACTATTAAGCGGCGTCCCAAAATTAATGAGACGGTGAAAGTCCAAACCTTTGCAGCCAAGCACAACCCCTTTTTTGTGCGGCGACCGTTTGCTTTTTTTGCTGCGGATGGGGAAGAATTAATTCGCGTTGATTCAATTTGGGCTATGATTGACATTGAGAATCGGCGCATGACACGCATCCCGGCAGACATTATTGATGCCTATCAAGCTGAACAGGTAAAACAGATTCCACGCATCCCTAATCCGGCCCACTTTGCCCCGGATGACGTTTACGAGGCCAAAGATTATCATGTGCGCTATTTAGACATTGATGCCAACCAGCATGTGAATAATTCAAAGTATTTCGAGTGGATGCAAGATGTGTTAGCACCCGAATTTTTAAATACGCATGAAGTGACGACGATTAATCTGCGGTTTGAAAACGAAATCCGACTAGGACACACGATCCAATCGCAGGTGGTGCAAAACGATCACGAGAGTAAACATCGGATTATGATGGGCGATGTGATCAGTGCCGAAGCGGAATTCAAGTGGCGTGATGCTTAAAAGTGGTGTAAACTGAAAGTATTAAATTAAAACAAAGAGGCGATTATGTCAGTATTAGTATTAGGTGGCGCCGGCTATATCGGGTCACACATGGTGAAAACACTGGTTGAAGCAGGTCGTGACGTCGTTGTTGTCGATGCCTTGTTTACTGGGCATCGTGATGCCGTCCATCCAGACGCTAAGTTTTATCAAGTTGATATCCGCGATAAGGCTGCCTTATCAGCTGTTTTTGACCAGGAAGACATTGAACAAGTTGTGCATTTTGCCGCTTTTTCAATTGTGCCAGAGTCAGTGGCTAACCCATTGAAGTATTTTGACAATAATACGAGTGGTATGGTGACATTGCTAGAAGTGATGAAGGATCATGATGTGAAGCAAATCGTCTTTTCATCAACAGCAGCCACTTATGGGAATCCAGTCAACATTCCCATTAAGGAAACGGACCCACAAAATCCCATCAACCCTTATGGTGAATCAAAGTTAATGATGGAAAAGATCATGGCTTGGTCTGACCAAGCTGATGGCGTGAAGTGGGTGGCTTTGCGTTACTTTAACGTGGCAGGTGCTGCGGAAGATGGCACAATCGGGGAAGATCACCAACCTGAAACACATTTGGTGCCGATCATTTTGCAAGCGGGCCTTGGTCAACGTGAGTACATTGAAATGTTTGGGGATGATTACAACACACCAGATGGTTTCAATGTCCGCGATTACGTCCATGTGTTAGACCTAGCGGATGCCCACATGCGCGCCTTACAATATTTGGCAGATGGCAATGATTCTAACCAATTTAACTTAGGATCCGCAACTGGTTTCTCAGTGAAAGAAATGGTGGAAGCCGCTCGTGAAGCCACTGGTGTTGATATTCCGGCTAAAATTGGCCCACGTCGTGCAGGGGATCCAGATATATTGATTGCCAACTCAGACAAGGCACGTGATGTGTTGGGTTGGGCACCTAAGTATGATAATGTGCAAGACATTATTAAGACAGCCTGGAACTGGCATCAAAACCATCCAAACGGCTACAACGATAAATAAATCAGATTATTTAAAACAGCATCGGTGATAACTGACGCTGTTTTTTTGATAATGACTCATTATTTTGAGAAAAAGTGTTGCACAGTCATAAAATACGTGCTATACTATTCTTTGTTGTGAAAGCGACATATGGACAGTTAGCTCAGTTGGTAGAGCAACGGACTCTTAATCCGTGGGTCCAGGGTTCGAGCCCCTGACTGTCCACTAGCTAGGAGGCGATACAGAAATGTATCGCCTTTTTTATTGTGATTGTCTGGTTCAAGATGAAAAAACGTCAAGTAGTAAGCGGTTAAATGCTGATTTGGCGCGGGTTATGCTGGGTTTTGAGTCCCGCATCAACAGGGCGGTGGCAATAATTTTGCTGACCCAAACGTGTGATTTTTGATATACTAGACTAGTACGTAACTGAAAGAAATTAGGAGAATTGGCATGATTGTATTATCAGGCACTATCGGCGCCGGCAAAACAAGTTTAACAGAAATGTTGGCTGACCACTTGGGGTCACAGGCATTTTATGAAAGTGTTGATGATAATCCGATTTTGCCATTGTTTTATGAAAATCCCAAGAAATACGGCTTCTTATTACAAATTTATTTTCTAAATAAGCGTTTGGCACAAATTAAAGCGGCACGGGCTGCTGGCAGCAATAACATTTTAGATCGATCGATTTATGAAGATGCTTTGTTATTCCAACTAACGGCCGATCTTGATCGTGCCACGCAAACGGAAGTCGATATCTACAAGTCTTTGGTCGATAATATGATGGCAGAGATTGCCGGCATTCCAGACGTTAAAAATCCCGACTTGTTAATTCATGTGCGCGTGAGTTTTGACACAATGTTGGCCCGCATTAAAAAGCGTGGCCGTTCATTTGAACAGATTGATGAAAATCCAGGACTCTATGATTATTACAAAGAGTTAAACAAGCGGTATGATGATTGGTTTGCTGCCTATGATCGTTCACCAAAAGTACAAATCGATGGTGATCAATTCGACTTTGTATCGGATCGTGATGCGCGCGCAACCGTGCTTGAGATGATCGATCGTAAATTAGCAGAAGTTCAGGCAAAACCACAACGATAGGCCAGTTGGCTTGTCGTTTTTAAATAGGAGAAGGCAGATGGCAAAATACGGATTTATTGGCACGGGGAACATGGCACAAGCCATGATAAAGGGGCTGTTAGCGCGTCAAGTTGCTCCGGCAGACATTGCGGTGTCTTCACCACATACAGCGGCAAAATTAGCCCAAGAATGGGGCGTACAGGCGTTACCAGCGCAACAAGCTATTCAGGCAAGTGATGTGGTTGTTTTGGCCTTTTTGCCTAATCAATTAACTACAGTGGTCAACGACTTGGACTTTGGTGACAAGCTAGTGGTGTCGGTCCTTGCTGGCGTGACTGTTGACCAATTGCTTGCAGCAACGGGGACAACGCAAGTGGTGCGGACGTTACCCAATATCAATGTGGCGATTAATCAAGGCATCACTGCCTATGCTAAAGCGTCATTGACAACGGCTAACATGACTGCTTTCCAGACATTTTCTGATTATCTTGGCCAAGCTGTTGCTGTGCCTGAAGCAGGATTTGCGGCATTTTCAGCCGTGGCGGGGTCAGGTCCAGCTTACGTGTTTAAGTTCATTGATGCCTTGGCAAAAGCTGGTGTTGCAAATGGGTTGTCAGCTGAATTAGCCACAACCATTGCCACACAAACAGTGGCTGGCTCAGCGCAATTATTGGCCGTGTCTGGGCAATCAGCGCAAGCGATGCAAGATACCGTGGCGTCGCCAGGTGGCTCAACACGCGCTGGGTTAGATGATTTGGCGCAACAACAATTTGACGCCATTGTGGCGCATGCCATTAAAGCAACGGTTGATCATAAGCATGCGTAAAGGAACGCACAAAAAAACCGCAAAATTATTTTGCGGTTTTTTGTTTCAATAGGTTTTTTAAGCCCAATCACCGTTGCGGAAGACGGGGACAGTTTGGCCGTCTTGTGTGATACCATCGATGTTCATATCAGCAGAACCAATCATAAAGTCGACGTGTACATCTGAGATGTTCCAACCACGTTGGGCAAGGACCTCAGGGGCTTCAGTCTTACCACCCGTAATGTTTGAATTATAGGCCGCACCAATCGCCAAATGATCAGATGCGTTTTCATCAAACAGTGTGTTGTAAAAGAGGACGCCACCTTGCGCAATTGGTGAGGGATCTGGCACCAATGACACTTCACCGAGTGACTTGGCACCAGCATCAGTATCAATCAACTTTTGTAAGACATCTTGTCCCTTAGTGGCAGTGGCCTTCACAATGCGACCATTTTCAAAATCAAGGACAATATTTTCGATGACATTACCTTGGTAAGAGAGTGGCATTGTGGCCGCAACACGACCATCAATGTGACGATTATCGGGTGCGGTGAAGACCTCTTCGGTTGGCATATTTGGGATGAAAACGTTACCGGCTTTGTCTTGTGATAACGCCGCTTCCCAGATGTGCCCTTCGGCAAGACCGATTGTAAAATCAGAGACGGCATTTTTATAGTGCAAAGCTTTGAAATTTTGCGCATTGAGCCAATCGGCTTTCGTTCGAAGGGTTTCAATATGTTCAGTCCAGTTCGCAATGGCATCTGACTCATCATCAACGCGGATGTCTTTCAAAATTTCTGCCCATAGACGGTCAACGGCAGCTTGACCTTTGAGGTCAGGGAAGACTTTTTCAGCCCAGGCTTGTCCAGCAGCAGCGACAACCAGCCAAGAAATATCATCTTTCATTGTGGCATCACGAACACGGTGCAGTGCTTTTTGTGTGGCTTTTGTATAGGTTTGTAAGCGGTCAGCGTCAACACCGGCTAAGCCATCTGGATCTTGTGAGACTAGTGAGATGCGTGACGCGTACTTGTCCATCAACGTATTGGCCTTAAGCACCTCATATTCAGGGACATTTTCCAAGCGATCGATTGGGGCGTGGTTTAAAAATGACTTCGTGATGGCTTGATCTGACCATTCCACAACGACTTCACGGGCGCCGGCGTCGTAGGCAGCAGCGACGATTTTACGTGCAAAATCTGCCGCTTCAACCGCTGCATATAAAATGATTGTTTGCCCAGGTTGGACATTGACCCCGCGCTTGACGATGAGTTCAGCATATTTATTGAGTTTGGTTTCTAATGACATTGTTTTTTTGTGTTAGATGACAGGTCTTCTAACACGTTCCTCCATGAAATTTCACAATATAATCATTATCTCATGAAAAAGTGTGCACGACAAGATAAAGCCGTGCAAGTACGACTTTGTGATATAAGCTTAATGTAATTTGCAGGCGCAACAGACATAAATTTTGTATAATGGATATTATGACGAATGATGCGGCAATGACACAAAAAATAAAAATAAATCGCTGGTTAATGACCATCACTTGGCTGCTTGTAATTGCTGGTTTTTCAGCGACAGTTGCAGTCTGGCTCATGGCCAAGCCAGTGGCCATCAAAACGGAAGCAACGCCTGAAGGTTTTGCAGTACAAGGTGTGGCCATCAACCAAACATCGGGCTATGTCGATTATGGTAATTTGGCGGCCAATGGCATTGACTTTGCCTATTTGCGGGCGACCACAGGGACCTCATTTTTTGATGATGGCTATCAATCTAGCTATAGTCGTGCTGAAACGGCGAAATTAAAAGTAGGTGCCATTCAGGTGTTTGACAACAGTATTGATGCGGCCGAGCAAGCGCAATATTTTATTAGCAATGTGGCAAACCATGTTGGGGAGCTGCCTATTGCTATTTATGTCACGAATGATCAAGTCGCCACGCAAGCCAGCAAGTCACGCTTGGCGAACGTGATTCGGTTACTGGCAGCGCATTATGATAAGTCAGTCGTGATTTATACCACGCCAGCTGTCAAAAAGAAGTTATCGACGACGATCCATCAGGCAAATTATTGGTTAATTGAAGATAATACGAGTGATCGAGCTGCCGACAATCAATTTATTCAATACAGTGAGGATCACACGATTGGTACCGGCTTGAAGGCTATCAAGATGCCAACTAGTGTGTTTAACGGAACAAGAAAGCAATTCGAGGCCATAAAATGATAAAATTAGGAACGATTGGAACAAACTGGATCACCAAAATGTTTATTGAAGCGGCGCTTCAAACTGGTGAGTACACATTAACGACAGTTTATTCAAGACACCAAGCTGGTGGAGAAGCCTTTGTCGCTGAACTCGGGTTGGAAAATGTGTCTGTTGTCACGACTTTAAGTGACCTCTACACAGACTTAGACGTGGTCTATATTGCATCACCCAACGCGCTGCATTTTGAACAGGCGAAAGTCGCCATTCAATCTGGTGTTCATGTGATTGTTGAAAAGCCTTCAACCAGTAATCCAACAGAGTTTGCAGCAATTGAAGCCTTGCTGGCAACCCACCCAGATGTACGTTATTTTGAAGCGGCTCGACATGTCCACCAGCCTAACTTCAAAATTATCCAACAGGCGATGGGCGACTTAACGACATTACAAGGGGCAACCTTGGTTTACCAAAAATATTCATCACGCTTTGATGCCTACTTGGCAGGAGAGGCACCCAACGTCCTCACACGTGAATTCAGTGCTGGCGCATTGTATGATTTGGGCGTTTATCCAATTTATGCCGCGATTGCATTATTTGGGGCACCACAAGCCGTGCAATATTTGCCAATCCTGTTGGCCAACGGGGCAGATGCACGTGGGGTGGCGAATCTCTTTTATGACGACTTTAATGTCACCGCAATTTTCGGGAAAAACGCCAATTCTTACCTATCAAGTGAAGTTTATGGCTTAAAGGAAACCATCTCGACGAATAACATTGCGGAACTGGATACGGTCACTTTCCATGATGGCGAAGGGCACAGTACCAACATTGGGGAAACACCGGATGCGAATCCGATGGTTCGCGAAGCACAAGACTTTGCGGCAATCATCAATGACCCAGTTGGGCACCATTTGCAGTATACGCAATGGTTCCAACTTGCTAAACAAGTCAATCAAACACTGTTTGACTTACGTTCGTCAGCTGGCATTATTTTTCCAGCTGACCAGAAAGAAATGTAATTTATGCCAATTAAACCAGCGCTACAAGCGCAATTTGAACAACAATTTAAAGCGCAAACACCTATTCAATCTGCTGTTTGGGAGAAACTAACGCAAGGTGACAATATTTTTGGTTTAGCGCCAACTGGGACAGGGAAAACGTTAGCCTTTTTGTTGCCTATGCTGAGCCGAATTAACCCACAAGTTAAACAGACACAAGTGTTGATTTTAGCACCGAGTCAAGAACTTGCCATGCAAACAACCGCTGTTGCCCGGGAATGGGGTGCCTTAGTAGATGTGTCGGTGACGAGTTTGATTGGTGGTGCCAATGGTCGCCGTCAAGCAGACAAGTTAAAGAAAGACAAGCCACATATTGTTGTGGGGACATTAGGCCGTGTATTGACAATGCTTGATGGGGGCGCCCTAAAACTTAATGGCCTGCAAACGGTTATTTTTGATGAAGCGGATGCGATGTTATCTGATGAACGCCGTGAGAGTTTACAAGCATTAGCGGATCAATTACCCACAGATGTTCAACTGGGGTTGTTTTCCGCAACGTCAGGCGTTGATTTGAAATATGTCGCTGACACGTTTGGTCAGGAAGTACGACCGGTGTCAGTGGGTACTGATGCGCCCGCTGCGATTACGCATGAATTTCAATATGTGGACCAAAAAGCCAAAGCCAGTTTGTTAATTCAACTAGCCCGTAATAAGCAACAAGCCTTGGTATTCTTTAATACGATTAGTGGCTTGGTCAATATGCAAGCGACCTTGCGTCATGCGCATGTGAGTGTGATGAGTATTGGTAGCAATGATAAGCGCCAAGTACAGCGCGCTGATGCGTTACGCTTATTTAAAAAAGGGGAAGTTGCACTCTTATTGGTCACGGATGTCGCTGCACGTGGCTTAGATATTGAAGACTTGCCATTAGTCGTCAATGCGCAATTGCCACAACGGAAAAAAACGTATGTTCACCGGGCAGGACGGACTGGCCGGATGGGCAAGCCGGGCCGCGTGTTGAATCTTGGTAATGATCATGATATTCGCGATTTGAAACGCGAATTAGGCGATGATTTTGTTTTGGTCAAAGCCACTAACACGTTTGCCGAGACGAAACAGACCACGTCAAAAAAGCAACCAGCAGCAGTGAAATCAACCGAGCAGACAACAGGCCAAACCGCAACCCAAGCGGCTAAACAAGCGGCGCAACGGCAGCCAGTGCAGACGAAGCCGGTGCCAGTTGTTGAGAAACCGAAGAAGAAAAAACGTTTAAAGGCTACCAAAGATAAAGGAAAGCCAAAGTGGGCTAAAAAGTCGGCCGACTAAACTAATTAAAAAGGCCACAGCTGATGATTAAGCTGTGGCCTTTTTGATGGTTTATGGGACAAGATGTTGGAAAAGTGGGGTTTTGGGGATTTCAATGGTTTTATGCAGGGTAACGAGATTGTGTTGCGCATCGGTTGTGTTGACTGCGTAGTCATAACGATAGTAGTTTTGACTCAGTGTCGCAGCATCGACATCTTTGGCATTTGGCGGGGCTATGAATTGATAGTGGCCGGGGTTTTGCACGGTATTATAAGGCGTGGCGATAAAATTATTTTGGGCGTCAAATGAAAATTGATATTGACTGGCGCCGCCGGGGAGCATGTTGAGATCAGGGAGAAAGGCTTTTGCAAAGATATGTGCCGTTGATCCCCAAAGCACGATACGATACGTGCCGTCAGGCATTTTAATACGGGTCGCAATGTCGCGTAGATTCACAAACGCTAAGCCGATGGCTTGCCCTTTATCATCGGTCGCGTCGGTATAAATTTGTCCATCTTTGTAAATCACCCAACCAAACCCATTCCAAATGAGCTGGTCATTGGTTGCGCCCTGCCAAATAACGGGGAGCGTAACTGAAGCCAATTGACCAGTTTCATTGGGGATGGCCACCGTGGTTGTCCCCCAACTGATATGGTTACTTTTAAAAATCAGATTGGGATTAGCTGGTGAATGGTAAGTCGGCCCGTCGTTTAACCAGGCAATTGCGATACCGACAGCATTAATTTGGGCCGTGAATTGGGCAATTGTTTGTGCTTTTAATTGCTGTATCAGCGCGGCTAAGGTCGGCTGTTGCGCTGGATCCCCACCCGCATCCAGATAGGCAGAACGGATTGCCGACTGTAAATCAGTGTATTTGTTTTGCCAATCTTGACTGGTTGCGCTGGCCGTTTGAAGTGCCGTAATGGCATTTAAAATCACTGGGGTGATTTTATCGCAATCTAAAATTTGCCCGTTTTGGTCAGTAAACGGATTATCACTTGGTGGCGTCACATAGTATTGCGATAAATCAGGAATGTTTAACGCGGTTGCGGTCGCCATAATGACTTGGTAGCGATCAGTGACGGCAGCAGCGAGGATACTGTTATCATGGGTCAATTTAGCCATCGTATTGGCGTCTTGTGATAGAGCGGCTTGTGCGGTGGCGAGGGTCGAAGTGAGGCGGGCATTGTCTGCTTGACTGCTGGTCAATAAGTTTTTCATCCGCGTAATATTGTCATTTAATTGCGCAATACCGGCAGTATTTAAAGGGCTGACACCTAAAAAATAATAGGTGGCTGAGACAGTCCCAATCAGTACCGCGAGGGCGACCATAAGGGTGACAACAATTTTTGTGCTTTTGAACATCGTGCGATTTCTCCTTTTCTGTATGCACTGAGCAAAAAAAGCCACCAGTCGATATCGACTGATAGCTTTTTTTACGTAATGCTTAAGGATTAGCTGTTGATGTTTTGGCATTATTGGGATCGACATCGACTGTCCGATCGGTGACGCTGGTATTGGCATTGGCAGCAATGGCTTGTTGTGTGGTGACGTTCGTGCCAGTTTTCGGATCGTTTAATGCTGTATTGGCGGCATCAACGGCGGCGTTAGCAGCTTTGATATTGTCATTGGCTTTTTGAATTTGAGCTTGTGCCTGAGCAAGATCATCTTGGTGATTTTGTTGCTCGGTATTAAATTTGGTCGTTAGGCCGGTTAGAGCATCTTGAATGGCTTGCATACTCCCACTGAGACCTTGGCTGGCTGTTGTCAAGGCGCCAATGTTCGTGCTTGGACTCAGGATTCCAAAGAAATAAGTCGTCGCGGCGAACCCGGCAAATGAGAGTACCGGTAGGAGTAACAGGGTGAGTACAAATCTTTTGAAGCGCGTGTGTTTCTTGAACATAATCTTTTCCTTTGTCTATTTTTGACGCACTAACCGATGATTATAAACGAACCAACCTATTATATTTATAATATCAATAATGTGATAACTCTAGTATAGAACTTGACCGGTACAAGGTCAAGAATTTCTTAAGCTGCATTTAATCTCCTATTAATCACGAGGCATTACAATTAGAAGCAGAAAACGGTACAATGGAGATATGAAAATGGCTAAAGCAATTAAAATATTATTAATCGAAGATGATGTTAACTTAGCGGATAATATTGTCGGCTTTTTGCAAGATTTTGCCGATGTGCATGCAGTTGATAATGGCTTAGATGGTGAATTTGAAGGCCAAGAGTCCCCTTATGATCTCATCATCTCGGATTTGATGTTGCCGGGTGAGAGTGGCTTAGAAGTCATTAAAAATTTGCGGGCAAAAAATATTGAGACGCCAGTTTTGATTTTAACCGCTAAAAGTTCCCTGGATGATAAAATCGAAGGCTTTAACGTGGGGGCAGATGATTATTTGACCAAGCCGTTTTATCGCGAAGAATTGTTATTGCGTGTCAAAGCATTATTGCGGCGAGCAGGCGTGTACTCAGAAGATAATACGATCGCGGTGGGCGATGTGCTGATTAATCTTGAAAATCGTGGGGTCCAAGTTCATGGACAACCGGTCAAATTGGTCGGCAAAGAATTTGATATTCTCACGTACTTGGCACAAAATAAAAACATTATTGTGACGCGTGATCAGATTTTTGATCGGGTTTGGGGGATTGATTCAGATACCACGATTAACGTGGTCAATATTTATTTGAACAATCTCCGGCGTAAGTTAGAGGCTGTTGGGCAACACGACTTGATTAAAACGCTCCGCAATATTGGCTTTATTTTAGAGGTTGACGATGCCTAATGTCATCAATAAGCAACAACAAATTCGCGGCTTTTTGCTCCTTATTGCCAGTTTCTTTGTCATTTTCTCGATTTTAGGTGGGGTGATGTATTGGTCCTACACGCGGACAGTTTTTCGTAATTCGGATGCCGCCATTACCCAACAAATTCGAAACTTTGAATTGGCTGGCGCCTTGGATAATGCGGACGCGACGGAACGAAAAGCACCGTTGTTGTTGGAAACGAATACGCTAGCCAATGTCTGGCTATATGATAGTCATAAGAATTTAGTGTTGGATGCACGTTTACCAGAGGCAACCAAAGAATTGCTGAGTAAGCAGTTTAAATATACGCCACGCTTTGAATCAGATACCCCAGAAACGGTACATATTGGTGATAACTATTACCGGGTGGCTAGTGTTACGTTTATTAAAGGGGCCAAAAACAACGATGGCCACCCCGTCAAATATGGTGTGATTACGGTCAACGTTAACGACACGATTTATAATTTAAACCACTTTAAAAAGGTGATTCTTTGGTCATTTGGGTCATTTGGCTTGCTTGCTTTGATGGTGTCTTATTGGATTAGTTTAAAAAATATGAAGCCAATCCTAAGATCTTGGCAACAACAGCAAGATTTCGTGAACAATGCGGCGCATGAATTGCGAACACCAATGGCTGTCATTCAAGGTAAGCTGGAAAATATGCTAACCCATCCGGAATCAACTGTTCGGGAACAATCTGATGCCATTATTTTGTCTTTATCTGAAGTCAGACGCCTCACCTCGTTAACCAATAATATGTTGACGCTGGCCAAGTCAGGGTCAAATATGACCCGCCTGGAAAAGGAATCAACAGATATTAGTGATTTTCTGTCACAAATTGTTGCCCCGTATCAGGAAATGGCTGAATTTGACGGGCAACAAGTACTCTTATCATCACGGGTTGGTCAACGCGTGATGATTGATCAAAAGCGAATTCACCAATTGATTGTGCTGTTGGTCGATAATGCCTTGAAATATTCCGAAGCCGGCGATACCGTCTCGATTACCGCCACGATTGAAAAGCGGAAGCTAGTCTTAACGGTGGCTGATACGGGACGTGGTATTAGTGATGAAGCCAAAAAACATGTGTTTGACCGTTTTTATCGAGAAGATAAGACGGGTAATCGGGAAACTGGTGGTACTGGTTTGGGGTTGTCCATTGCGGAGTGGATTGTCCATGCGCATGGCGGTAAAATTGTGGTATTAGACAATCAGCCAAAGGGGACAATTTTCAAGATTACGTTACCCCTATAACCGATAAAAATTTTAAATAAACAAGACCACGTTGATCAAACAGGAGGACGCGTGATGAAACATTCTCTGATAATCGTTGCGGCAGTTGCTGCCGTTGTTGGTGGTGGGGTCGTTTATTCCGGCACACAACCAAACTCATGGTTCCAGCGACAACCGGCAACCAAAAAAGTGGCCAATATCGCTGGACAAGCCTCAATTGCCTCAACTGCTTATGTCAGCCAAGATGCGGCCATTTCGGCTTATAACAAAGTTAAAAATGCGGTCGTAACCGTGCAAAATTTGCAAAAAAATGCCACGCAAACACCAGACGGCTTTGCCGGCTTATTTGGGCAATCTGGTCGCCAACAGCAGCAAGCTGATGGACAGGTCCAAACGGCTTCAGAAGGTTCTGGGGTTGTCTATAAGATTGCTGATGGTTATGCGTATATCATCACCAATAATCACGTGGTGGCGAATTCAGATGCCCTGCAAGTGATTACGGCTAATGGGGATAAGATTAAAGCAACCATTGTCGGCACGAATGAACAAAAGGATTTGGCCCTGATCAAAGCTAAAACTGACCTCATTAAGACAGCGGCTAGTTTTGCACCAAGTAATAGTGTTCAGTCAGGAGAACCCGTCTTAGCGATTGGGTCGCCGTTGGGTTCAGAGTATGCGACTTCCATGACGAGTGGCATTATTTCATCACCGCAACGCCAGCTAACAGCAGCAGAGACTGGTTCAAGTGATGAAACAGTGATTCAAACAGATGCGGCGATTAATCCAGGTAATTCTGGTGGTCCACTGATTAATTTATCAGGGCAAATCGTTGGTATTAATTCGTCAAAAATTGCCGCTGCTACAGATGGAACGAACGTTGAAGGGATGGGATTTGCCATTCCGTCAGACGTGGTCGAAACATTTATTCAACAAACAGAAAAGTAACAAAACGCCACCGAATTGGTGGCGTTTTTTTGTCTGCCATGACACCTGTTTTTTAATTTTATGAAAGGGCTTTCAAAAACGAAGAAAGTGTGCTATTCTTAGTTCCTGAAAACGCTTACAGGAAAATCACACATGACAGCCAGAGGAGAACAGGCATGATTAATTCAGTTGGGGTCGTTGCTAAAAAGCACAAGGACTTTGGTCAGTTGGCTGATGGGTATCTTCAAAAGACACCGATTTTCCAATTTATCATCGTATCGCTCATGTTTCCGCTATGGGGGACTGCGGCGAGTTTAAATGATATTTTAATTACGCAGTTTAAAACAGTTTTTGCTTTAAATGATGCGGCAACTGCCTTTGTGCAGTCAGCGTTTTACGGTGGGTATTTTCTGGTGGCTATTCCAGCCAGCATGGTCATTCGCAAGGCCTCTTATAAAGTCACCATTATGACAGGGTTGGTGGCTTACATCTTGGGTGCGGGATTGTTTTTTCCCGCCTCACGGGTGGCGACGTATTCGATGTTTCTCGTTGCCATTTTTGCCATTGCCATTGGTTTATCATTCTTAGAAACAGCCAGTGACACTTACAGTGCCATGATGGGGCCAAAAAAGTATGCTAATTTGCGTTTGAATATCTCACAAATTCTTAATCCCATAGGGAGTATTGCCGGGATTTTGTTAGGTAAGTATCTTATTTTTGGTTCGGTGGGTAATTTGTCCGAAAAAATGGCCAGCTTACATGGCGCAGAACGCTTGGCGTACGGCGAAAGCATGTTACAATTAACCCTCCAGCCTTATAAATATATTTTGTTTGTGTTGGTCGTGATGTTGCTGATTTTAGCCGTCACTAAAATTCCAAGTGCTAAGCCAATTATCACCAGCACGCAACGCGCAAAAGTGACGTTGCGTCAGGCAATTGGTTATTTGAGGCATAACGCACGCTTCAAAAAGGGCGTACTCGCACAATTTATTTATGTGGGGATGCAAACAGCCGTCTGGTCATTTACGATTCGGCTCGCCTTAGATGTGAATCATCATATTACAGACGCCGCCGCCTCAAATTTTATGATCTATGCTTATATTGTCTTTTTCTTGGGAAAAGTGGTGGCGACATGGCTCTTTACAAAATTTAAAGCCACGCAAGTGTTACTGGCGTATTCGCTATTGGGGACGATAGCCTTGTTGTTGGCAACGTTTGCACCGGGCATGATTGCTGTGTATGCGGCGGTTGGTGCGAGTTTCTTCTTTGGGCCACAATGGCCAACGATTTATGCGCATACCTTAGATCATGTGACGGATAAGCGCTACACCGAAACGGCAGGGGCTATTTTGGTTATGGCGATTGTCGGTGGCGCAATTGTGCCAGCGATTCAGGGCGTGGTTTCTGACGCGGTGGGTTCCATGCAATTATCGTTTCTTGTCCCAACCATTGCATTTGCTATCGTGAGTTATTATTTTGCTATAGAAGTGAAACAAGAGATTGTCACTGAACGTTAAAGGAGAAAATGATGGCGATTCAAGATTATGTTACAGGCATCCAACACGTTGGGATTCCTACAAAAGATTTAGCAGCAACGATTGCCTTTTATGAAGCACTTGGCTTTGAACAAACGGGGTTATTTCCTAACGGCAATAGTCGCTGTGCTTTTCTAAAATTTGGCAATTTGGTCATTGAAACCTGGGAAGGCGATCCTGTTGGTCATGCTGGCGCGATTAACCATGTCTCGCTCGATGTGACGGATATCGAGAAAGCCTTTGTAGCCGCACAAATGGCTGGCTTTACGTTGATTGACCATGATATTCAAAGTATTCCAACTTTTTGGCAACATGGGATTCGTTATTTCAACATTTTAGGGCCTAACCAAGAAATTATTGAGTTTTGTGAAATTTTAGCCTAATTAAAAGCCCTGTTGTGATAACAGGGCTTTTAATTAAGCTTGGGTACTTTGATACCAATCCAGGACTTGTTGTGGTGTCAAGCGTTCACCGTGGCCGATACGTGAGACTTCTTGCCCATCTTCAAACAACACAAAAGAGGGAATGCCGCGCATATTATGCTTGGTTGCCACAGCTAAGTTTTCGTCACGATCGGCATCGAACCAGTTAGCAGTTTGGCTAATGGTATCTTTAATATCTTGCACAAATGGTTTGATAGCGCGGCAATCACCACACCAATCGGCTGACAAAAACATCACGTTACGGCCAGGCTTATTAATATTTTCTTCAACAACAGCATCTGAATGATGAATAGGTTCGTACATATTTAAGACTCCTAATTGATTTTGAGGTTAGTATACCATAAAAAAATTAGGGCGTTAAATACTTTGCTTGATGCTAGATCATGACCTTTAAATGAGAAGATTAAAAAATAAATAACAAATAACTGTTGACAGTTCACAGAATAAGGGTTATAGTTAATGACAATATAAACGGTGAAGAGATAAGTACAACGTGGTATTTTACCCAGAGAGTCGATGGTTGGTGTGAGTCGATAAAATAGCTGTTGGAAAATGGTCTTGGAGTGATTACAGAGACGAGCAAGCGGACACCCATCTGTGTGGCGCGGTAAGTTGAAGTCGGTGGTGCTCGTTAACGCACAACGTATAACCCGAAAGGTCTTACAGATGTTCTCGACGAGATCTGGTGGGCGTACGTTTAAGGTGTGGGTGCGAGAGCCCTACATGAACACCGGGTGGTAACACGTCATTTTTGCGTCCCGTAGTCTAAAGTTAGACTACGGGACTTTTTTGTTTTCTCATAATGTTAAAAGGAGTCAAGGATGAGTGTGATTTTACAAAATGGGTTATTACGACACGACCAATTAGTCATTGGGCAATATCGTGTTTTGCAGCCAACAGTGAGCATTTTATTAGTGAATTTAATGCCTAATCGCCAGCAAACAGAACAACAATTTGCGCAACTCTTGGCGCAGTTACCTTTTAATGTGCGGCTGACGTTTGCCGTGCCGGCCACGCACGTGATTAAACATGACCGTGAGTTAATTGCCAAAAATTATGTGACGTTGGCTGATATTTGGCAGCGGCAATTTGATGGCTTAATCGTGACTGGCGCGCCGGTTGACCGAGAAAAGGTGACAGCGATTGACTACTGGGATGAGTTTCAACAACTACTGGCTTGGCGACATACGCATGTGACAGAAAGTTTGCTAACTTGCTGGGCAGCATATGGGGCCGGGTATGTTGAACGTAACTTTCCCGTTCGGCACGTGAAGGACAAAATTTTTGGCGTCTATCATCACCAGCCAACATTTGGCCCAACCCATCCTTTATTAGCGCAGATGTCTGATTTTGCTATGCCACATTCGCGGTATTTTACCATTCCAAATCGGGCGGTGGCGCAGCGGTTAAAAGTCGCTGGTGATGACCGCGTAGGCGCGTTCATTTTACGCGACGACACAAAACGCACAACGTATCTGACCGGCCATTTAGAGTATGCGACCCACACCTTACACGATGAATTTTTACGCGACCAGCAAGCGGGTCAGCCAACGCTACCCCCAGAAAACTATTATCAAGCTGGGGAACCGGTCAATGCCTGGGCAGCCACTGCGGGGCAGTTTTTCAAAAATTGGGGGGATTTGCTACTAAAACAAGCCCAGCGGCCGGCGGTCGTTGAGCTTATCCCAGCCATGCCAGTATAAAAAATTTTAGAGGAGTACACATGACAACAACGATTGATACCTTATTAGCCCAAGGGGGCAACGGAACGGATGATGAGAAAACTGGCGCAGTCGCCACACCGCTATACTTTTCAACCGCTTATCGGCACCCGGGATTAGGCGAGTCAACGGGTTTTGACTATGCCCGTCTCAGTACCCCAACCCGACAAGTGTTAGAAGAACAACTGGCCCGCTTGGAACAAGGAGTTCAAGGTTTTGCCACCAGTTCGGGGATGTCAGCGATTGATCTGGTGTTTGCCACGTTGCTGCGACCTGGGGACCATT